>JACCSC010000307.1 GCA_013813215.1 Geodermatophilaceae bacterium
CGACGTCGTGCATCCAGTCCAGGGCCCGCCCGGCGTGGTGACCGCTGGAGCCGCCGGACACGCAGCTGCGCTCGATGTAGACCGTCGCCGGTCCGTAGGTGTCCAGGAGCAGATCCTCCAGGGCCAGGGTGCCCGGCTTGGCCGTGGGGTCGCAGTCGTCCTCGGGCTCGTAGTCGGCGTAGTCGTCGATGATGTTGCCGAACGCCGGGCTGACGGGGACGGGCGCCGCCTGCGCGGGAGCGGCCACGAGCACCCCGCCGGTGACCAGCAGGGCGAGCGCAGCGGTGGTCGCGGTGGCGGTGCGAAGACGGATCATGACCGCTCTAACGTCAAAGAGTAGCGCCGCCCACACGAGGGTCGCGGTCGCTCGTGGCGAGGCTAGGTAACCATGTGATACGGATGGGACACAGGCTGGTGGGACTGAGGTGTCCACGCCTGGGCTCTCGTCGGGTGCAGCGAGTGCGGTAGGAACTGCCCATGACGGCGCTGTCCACGCGGGAGTTGGCCCGGGTTGCGGTCTTCGCCGCCCTCATCGCGGTGCTCGGCTTGCCCGGTCAACTGCTGCTCACCGGAAACGCCGTCCCGGTGACTCTGCAGACCCTGGGGGTGATGCTCGCCGGCGCGCTGCTCGGACCCCGGCTCGGCGCCCTAGCCGTGCTGAGCTTCCTGGCCCTGGTCGCCGCCGGGCTGCCGCTGCTGGCCGGGGGCCGCGGCGGGCTGGGTGTCTTCACCGGCCCGAGCGCCGGCTATCTCGTCGGGTTCGTCGCGGGTGCGACAGTGATCGGGCTGATTGTCCGGGCCGGCGGCCAGCGCTACCGCCCCGCACTCGGCCTGGCCGCGAACGTGATCGGCGGGATGGCGGTGATCTACGCGATCGGCATCCCGGTGCAGGCCTGGCTCACCGGCACGAGCTCGCTGGCCGCCACGGCGTACGCCGCCGCGGTCTATCTGCCCGGGGACGCGATCAAGGCGGTCGTGGCCACGGTCGTCGCGGCCGGCGTGCACCGCGCGTACCCACAACTGCTGCGCCGATGACCGCCGACGCACGCCCCTCCGCGAAGGCAGCGGCATGACCGTCGCGGCGCAGCTGGCCGGCCGGAACCCCGACTCGCCGGCGGTCGAGTCGGGGACCGAACGCTGGACGGCCGCAGACCTGCTCGCCGCCGTACGCCGGGCCGCGGACGGACTCGAAACGATCAGGGGGCCGGTCGCGATCGTGCTGGCCGATGCCCGATCGCAGTTGGTCTGGGCGCTCGCCGCGGATCTCGCCGGGGCCACCGCCGCGGTCCTCGATGCGCGCTGGCCGGACCGGCAGCGCAGCTCAGCGCTGGCCGCGATCCAGCCGTCGACGGTGGTGCAGGACGACGGCCCTGTTCCGCACGCCGGGGGTGGGGTCGAGGGCCGCGGCTGGATCGCCTTCACCTCGGGCAGCACCGGCCTTCCCGGCTGCGTGTGGCGAACCCCGGAGTCCTGGGCGGACAGCTTCGCCCCATTCACCACGCTGCTCGGCCTGCGCGCCTACGACCGGGTGCTCGTCCCCGGATCCCTCAGCTCGTCACTGTCCGCGTTCGCGGCCCTGCACACCCTCGCCGCCGGGGGCTGCGCGGTGCTGCTGCCGCGCTGGGATGCCGGGCGCGCACCGCGGGTAGACGTTGCGCACCTGGTCCCCTCAATGCTCCGGGATCTCGTGGACCAGCCGGAGGCGGCCCCGCCGCGGGTCGCCGTCGTCGGTGGGGCCACGCTCGACCCGGACCTCGAGGACCGCGTATGCCGCCGCTGGCCGCGGCTGCGTCTCGTGCAGTACTACGGCTCGTCCGAGCAGAGCTTCGTCACCGCCCGCGCCAGCGGCGATCCGGGCACCGTCGGCACCGCCTTCCCCGGCGTCGAGATCACCATCCGCGACGACCAGGGACGAGTCCTGTCCCCCGGCACCCCCGGCCAGATCTGGACCACCAGCCCCTACGCCGCGGAATGCGAACTCACACCCGAGCAGAGCGAGGGGACAGGCCTGCCGAGAGGCCCCCGACCGCCGGCGGGGGGCAACGCCCTCCAGCCGGCGGTCGGGCATCCAGGCCCCGCGGAACGGGCCCACAGAGTTGGCCGCGCGGCCGAGCAGGCCGCAGATGTCATTGCGCGGCCCGGAGGGCCGCTAAGTGTCAAAGACCGCGGTGTGCTCGATGCGGACGGCGTACTGACCCTGCTCGGCCGGGAGCGGATCGTGACCGGCGGCAGCACGGTGGAGCCGGCCACCGTAGAGGCGGTCCTGCGCGAGCTGGCCGGTGTCCGCGAGGCGGTCGTCGTCGGGTTGCCCCACCCCCGGCTGGGCGAGCTGGTGACCGCCGTGCTTGACGCCGACGCCGTCGCGCTGCGGACCGCCCGGGCGCATGTGCGAGAGCGGTTGTCGCCGGCGCAGCGGCCACGGCGCTGGTACACCGCGACCCCGATGCCACGGACCCTGTCCGGCAAGCCGGCCCGGGGCGAGGTGTCCGTCGCGGTCCGGGCCGGGCAGCTGCCCCGCCTACAGTGACCGGCTGATGGACCCGCGGAGCCCGGTGGTGGTCGCGGCCCGGCGGACGCCGTTCGGGACCGCGGGCGGCGCCCTGCGTGACGTGCCCGTCAGCACGCTGGCCGCGGCCGTCCTGCGGGCGCTGTGCGACGGCACCGGAGCCCAAGTGGACGAGGTCGTGCTCGGCAACGTCATGGGCCCCGGTGGCAACCCGGCCCGGATCGCTGCCTTGGAGGCGGGCCTGGACGTCGGCGTTCCCGGGCTGAGCATCGACCGGCAGTGCGGCAGCGGGCTGGAAGCGATCACCCTGGCCGCCACCCTGGTGCGGGCCGGCCGAGCGTCGCTCGTCCTTGCCGGCGGCGCGGAGAGCGCGAGCACCGCGCCGCGCCGCGCTTACCGTGGCGAGCCGCCGCAGTGGTACGAGCGGGCGCCGTTCGCGCCCGCCGGGTGGGACGACCCGGACATGGGTGTCGCCGCGGACCGGGTCGCAGCGCGGGCCGGTGTGTCGAGGACGAGGCAGGACTCCTACGCCGCCGGCAGCCACGCCCGCGCGGTGGCCGCCCAGGCGGCGGGCCGCTTCGACGACGAGTTGGTCGCGGTCGGCGGCCTCGATCGGGACCAGCGACCCCGGTCCGGTCTGACCATCGAGCGGCTGCGTCGCTTTCCGGCGGCGTTCACCGCCGGCGGTACGGCGACCGCGGCGAACTCCTGCGGTATCAGCGACGGCGCCGCCCTCGTCGCGGTCGTCCCGGACTCGCGGCGCGCCGGCCGGCCCGGCCTGCGGCTGGTGGACTGGGTCTGCGCCGGCGTAGGAGTCGGCGAGCCAGGCCTCGGACCGGTCCCGGCGACCCAGCAGCTGCTGGCCCGCACCGGGCTGACGGTCGACGACCTCGGCGTCGTGGAGATCACCGAGGCGTTCGCGGGTCAGGTGCTGGCCTGCCTGGACGCCCTCGGCATCGAGCGGGACCGGGTCTGTCCCGACGGCGGCGCCATCGCCCTCGGACACCCGTGGGCGGCCAGCGCCGCCGCTCTCGTGGTCCGGTTGTTCGCCCGGATGGTCCGCGACGACGGGCCGCGCTTCGGCCTGGCCACCTGTGGCATCGGGGGCGGGATGGGGCTGTCCCTCCTGGTGGAGCGGATCGCGTGATCGTCGTCGACGGCGTCTCGCACCGGCTGGGCGACCAGCTGGTCCTCGACCGGGTCGACGTGGCCCTGGCCGAGCAGCGGATCGGGGTGATCGGGGCGAACGGCTCGGGCAAGAGCACGTTCGCCCGACTGCTCAACGGGCTCGTCGTACCGGACTCGGGCACGGTCACCGTCGACGGCCTGTCCACCGCGAAGGACGGTCGCGAGGTCCGCCGCAAGGTCGGCTTCGTCTTCACCGACCCCGACGCGCAGATCGTGATGCCGACCGTCGGCGAGGACGTCGCCTTCGGTTTACGCCGCTCCGGGCTGCCCAAGGCGGAGATCACCGCGCGGGTCGGGGACATGTTGGCGCGCCACGGTTTACCCGGCTTCGATGATCGGCCGGCCCATGCCCTGTCCGGCGGGGAAAAACAGCTGCTGGCGCTGTGCTCGTTGCTCATCACCGCCCCCCGCACGCTGGTCTGCGACGAACCCACCACGCTGCTGGACCTGCGCAACGCCCGGCGGGTCGGCGCGCTGCTGGCCGGCCTGCCGCAGCGGCTCGTCCTGGTCACCCACGACCTCAACGCGTTGGCCGACTTCGAGCGGGTGCTGCTCTTCGACGCCGGCCGACTGGTCGGCGACGGGCCGCCGGCGGACGTCGTCGCGCAGTACCGGACGGCCCAGTCGTGATCGGGCTGTACCTCCCCGGCCGTACGCCGCTGCACCGGGCCCCGGCGGGCCTGAAACTCGCCCTGCTCGCCCTCGGCGTCGGCGTCCTGCTCACGCTGGACGACCTGCGGTGGCTGACGGTGGCCGGTATCACGATCCTCGGGCTGTACGCCGTGGCCCGGGTCCCACCCCGGGTGGCGGCCCAGCAGCTGCGGCCGCTGCTGTGGTTCGCCGCTTTCCTGTTCGTCGTGCAGACCCTGCTGACCGACTGGCTCGGCGCCACTGCCCTCGTGGTGCGCCTGGTCCTCGCCGTTGCCCTGGCCGCCCTGGTCACCCTGACCACGAGGGTCAGCGCGATGCTCGACGTGGTCGAGGTGCTGCTCGGGCCGTTGCGGCGGTTCGGCGTTCAGCCCGAGCGGGTGGGCCTGGTTCTGGCGCTGACGATCCGGGGGGTCCCCGTGGTGGCCGGGGTGCTGGGCACGGTGCGCGACGCCCACCGTGCCCGCGGGGTCGGCGGGCCACCGTGGCGACTGCTCGTGCCGGTGCTCGTACGGGTGCTGCGGCAGGCGGATGCCCTGTCCGACGCACTGATCGCCCGGGGGGTGGACGACGAGGCGGAGCGGCGTACCCGTCGGTGAACTGCTAGCCGGCTTCGTGGGCGGTGCGGTCGTCCTTCGTCGTCCCCTCCTTCGACGTCGACTCCTTCGTCATGCGGTGGCCGAGTTCGGCTAGGAGCGCCTCCACGCGACCACGGATGTCGTCGCGGATGATGCGGACGGCGTCGATGGGCTGTCCTGCGGGGTCGTCGAGCTTCCAGTCCTCGTACCGCCTACCGGGGAACACGGGGCAGGTGTCCCCGCAGCCCATGGTTATGACCACGTCGGCGCTCCGCACAGTGTCGGTGCTGAGGAGTTTGGGCGTACCCCGGGTGATGTCAATTCCGACTTCGGCCATGACGGCGACGGCGGTGGGGTTGATCTGCTCGGCGGGTTCGCTGCCGGCGGAGCGGACCTCGACAGCGGCGCCGGCGAGGTGGGCGAGGTAGCCCGCGGCCATCTGGGACCGGCCGGCGTTGTGGACGCAGACGAACAGGACGGTGGGCTTGTGGTCCACGGCTCGTCCTTCGGTGAGCTCGGCGACCAGTCCGGGAGGGTCGGAGTAGAACAGTCGGATCAGCACGTACGCGACGAGGCCGCCGACCAGCTGCATGAGGATGAACATCGGCACCGAGCTGGGCGCGATTCCGGCGAAGGTGTCGGAGGACATGCGGGCGACGGTGACCGCGGGGTTGGCGAAGCTGGTGGAGCTGGTGAACCAGTAGGCGGCGGTGATGTAGGCGCCGACGGCATAGGCGATCCGGCTGGCGCCGCCGGTGCGGGCGGCGCCGAAGATGATCAGCATCAGCCCGAGCGTGGCCACGACTTCGGCCAGCCACTGCCCGCCGCTGCCGCGCCCGGTGGTGGCGATGCTGACCGGTGCGCGGTCGAACATGAGGTTCGCCGCTACCGCACCGAGCAGGCCCCCGGCCAGCTGGCCTCCGATCAGGGTGGCAGCCCGCGCCGTACTGATCGTCCCGAAGGCCCGCTCGAGCAGGGTGACGACGGGGTTGAACGCCGCCGAGACCGGCTGCAGGGCGAGGATGAGCGCGACCAACGCCGCGCCGGTGACCACCGAGTTCACCAGCAGCTGCAGGCCGGGCTGGCCCGGGGAGAGTCTGGTCGCGGCAATGCCGGACCCGACCACCGCCGCGACCAGGAACCCCGTGCCCAGGGCTTCGGCGGCGACGCAGCGCCCCAGGCCGGCGCCACCCTCGCGTCGGGCCGCCGGCTCGGTCACTCGCTCGGTTTGGTGGCGCGGACGATCGCGCCGTGCATTCCCGGGGCGGCCTGGTGGGTGAACTGCACGCTCGGGTCGGCGAAGCCGGCTGCGGTCAGCCCGCCGAGGTATTCGCCGCGGCTCAGCGCCCCGGCGATGCACCCGACGTACGAGCCGCGCTCGGCCCGCTGCGCGGGGGTCAGGCCGTCCTCGGCAACCACGTCGCTGATCCCGATCCGCCCACCGGGGACCAGGACGCGGAACATCTCCGCGAGCACTGCCTGCTTGTCGACGGACAGGTTGATCACGCAGTTGGAGATCACCACGTCCACCGCACCGTCGGGCAAGGGCACGTTCTCGATGCTGCCGTGCAGGAACTCGACGTTGCTCACCCCTGCCGTGGCCGCGTTGGCCCGCGCCAGGTCGAGCATCTCGGCGGTCATGTCCACCCCGTACGCGAACCCGGTGGTCCCTACCCGGCGCGCGGACAGCAGGACGTCGATGCCGCCGCCGGAACCGAGGTCCAGCACGCGCTCTCCGGTTCGCAGGTCGGCCACGGCGACCGGGTTGCCGCAGCCGAGGCTGGCCGCCACCGCCTCGGCCGGAAGCTCGTCCTGCTCGGCGCCGGAGTACAGACCGGCACCGAAGGATTCGTCGAGGTCCAGCGCCGACCCGGCGGCCGGCCCGCAGCACGAGCTCACCGCGGATTCGGCGGTGGTGGCGCAGCAGCCGCTGGGCTGGCCATTGGTGACCGCGACCGCGGCCGCCGCGTACCGCTCGCGGACCTGTTCGCGGACCGCGTCGTTGTCCTGCATCGTCATGACCGCTCCTCCTCGTATCGACGGATGTCGATATACCACTATCACGCGTCGTATCGAAACATGTCAATATGTGTCATCCTCGGACCATGACGACGGCCGCGCTCACCGCGCCCGCAACGGGCGGGCTACCGCTGCTCGCGCAGTGCTGCACGCCCATCGCGGGCCAGGTCATGGACCCCGGGCAGGCCGAGGCGCTAGCCGGCGTACTCAAGGCGATCGCCGAACCCACCCGGCTCCGGCTGCTCTCCCTCGTCGCCGCCCACGACGGCGCGGAGGCGTGCGTGTGCGATCTGACCGACCCGGTGGGGCTGTCCCAACCGACCGTCTCCCACCACCTGAAGATCCTGGTCGACGCCGGCCTGCTGCACCGCGAACAGCGCGGACGTTGGGCCTACTACCGGCTGGTACCGGACGCGCTGCAAGCCCTCGGGCAGCTGCTCGGCGCGGTCACCACCCGCTGACGGCCGCCAGGACGCCCCCGCCGTGGTGATCGTCGGGCCAGCGAGGCCAGGCTCGATGGCGTACCCGGTCCTGCTGGCGCTCGGTGCGGTGGACGCGGCCGGCTACAGCGTCATCGGCCCGGTCCTCCCGGCCCTGGCGGCCCGCCTGGACGCCGGCCCGGCGGTGATGGGCGCGCTGGTCAGCGCCTTCCCGTTGGCCATGTTGGTGGGCTTCGCCGCGGCGGGTCGACTCGTGCGCCTCGGGGGGCTGCGGCTGACCGTGGGCCTGTCGATCGGCGTGGCGGCGACCGGTTCGGTCGTCTTCGCCTTGACCAGTTCCACGCCTGCGCTGTTCGCGGCCCGGGCGTTGATGGGCCTGGGTTCAGGCGGTCTCTGGATCGCGGTGACCCTGGCCACCCTGGCGTACTGGCCCGGCCAGGAGTACCTGTGCATCAGCCGGATCTACGCCGCCTACTCCGTCGGCGCGCTGCTGGGTCCATCGCTGGGTGCCCTCGGCGGGGTGCGGGCACCGCTTCTCGCCTACGCTGCCCTGCTCCTGGTGTTGCTTCCCGGCCTACGGGCGCTGCGCAGTGCGCCGGACCGAGCCGTGGGTTCGGACACGTCGGCCGTTCGGACGACCGGGTTCTGGGTGGCCGCCGTGGCCATCATGCTGGCCATCCTGGCCATCGGGGCGCTGGACGGTGTGCTGCCGCTGCACTTCGCGGTGCTGCTGTCACAGACCCAGATCGGCCTGATGTACGCCGGGGTCGCCGCCCTCATCGCCATCGGGTCGACCCTGGCCGGGCACTATCCGCCGGTCCGGGTGCTGATCATCGGCGCGGCCGCCCTGACCGTGGGTCTGACCCTCGCCGGGGCGACCACGTTCCTGGCCTCGTGGTCGGTCGCCCTGGTCTTGTTGGGGCTCGGGGCCGGCCTGGCGCAGACTGGAGCCACCGGCCTGCTGCTCGCGGCGGTACCGACCGAGAAGATCGTCACCGCGTTGATCGTGTGGTCCCAACTCGGAATCCTCGGGTACCTCGCCGGCCCTGCCGTCGGCGGATTGATCGCCGAGCATCTGGGCTACGCGGCGCTGGGCCTGCTCCCGGTCGCTGTCGTGGCCGTCCTGCTCCTCCTCGCCGTCACTGCCCGCCGCAGCGGGACTCGCTAGCCCACGGCGTTCAGGCCGACTCCCGCAACCGCTGGCTGATCACCGTGGTCAGCCCGTCCCCACGCATGGACACGCCGTACAGCGCGTCGGCAATCTCCATCGTGCGCTTCTGGTGGGTGATCACGAGCAGTTGGCTGGCCGACCGCAGTTCCTCGATCAGCCCGATGAGCCGGCCGAGGTTGACGTCGTCCAGCGCGGCTTCGACCTCGTCGAGGACGTAGAACGGTGACGGCCGGGCCCGGAAGATCGCGACCAGCAGCGCCACTGCGGTCAGCGACCGCTCGCCGCCGGAGAGCAGGGACAGCCGCTTGACCTTCTTGCCCGGCGGACGCGCTTCCACCTCCACGCCGCTGGCCAGCAGGTCCTCGGGATCGGTGAGCACCAGCCGGCCGGTCCCGCCGGGGAACAGCGTCGCGAAGACGATCTCGAACTCGCGGGCGGTGTCGGCGAAGGCCGCGGCGAACACCTGGTGGATCCGCTCGTCGATGTCGCGCGCCACGGTGAGCAGGTCGCGGCGGGTCGCGGCCAGGTCGTCGAGCTGCGTGGCCAGAAAGGCGTGTCGTTCCTCCAGCGCGGCGAACTCCTCCAGCGCCAGCGGGTTCACCTTGCCCAGAACGGCGAGGTCGCGCTCGGCCCGCGCGGCCCGGCGTTCCTGGGTGCCCCGGTCGTACGCCGCCGGTCCCGGAGCCGGCCGGCCCGCACCCTGGGCGGCGGACAGCTCGGCACCCGAGGGCGGCACGGGTACGTCGGGGCCGTACTCGGCCACCAGCGCGCCCAGGCCGACTCCGAACTCCTCGGCCGTGCGGGTCTGCAGCGCCTCGACGCGCGCCCGCTGCTCGGCGCGGGCCACCTCATCGCGGTGCACCGTGTCGGTCAACCACTCGAGGTCCGCGGCCAGCTCTCGCAGCCTGGTCCGCAGCTCCAGGATCTCGCCTTCGCGGCCGACCCGGGCGGCCGCGATGCCGTCCCGCTCGGCGGCCGCGCCGGCGAGGGACGTCGCCACTCTGGCCAGCGCCTGCTCGGCGATCTCGGCGACGACCCCGGCCGTCCGAGCCCCCGTGGCCCGCGCGCGGCGAGTGGCCTCGCGTCGGGCGCGATCCTCGCGGGCGTGCTCGGCGGCGCGGCGCAGCGACTCGGCCCGGCCGTGCATGGCCCTGATCCGTTCCTCCGCCGTACGCACGGCCAACCTGGCCTCTACCTCGGTCTGGCGCGCGCCGCTCACCGCGCTGCGCAGCCGGTCACGCTCAGCCGGGCTCGGCTCCTCCTCGGCCGGTGCGTCCTGCGCGCCCTGTAGCCGTTCCTCCAGGGCCGACAGGCCGGCCAGGTCGCGGTCGCGGGCCCGCTCGGCCTGCTCCCGGGCGCGAGCCAGCCGCTCGGCCTCCGCCGTCGCCGATCGGGTCGCCGCGCCGAGTTCGCCCAGCTGCTCGGCCACCGCGGACAGCTTGGCGTCGGACTCGTTGAGCCCGGCCAGCGCGCGCTCGACGTCGGCCGAGCGGTGCTCCGCCTCGGCCCTGGCCGCGCGGAGTTCGGCGTCCAGCCGGTCGCAGCGTCGGTCCGCCTCGTCCCATCGGCGCTGCGCTTCGTCGACGGCAGCCTGGATCTCCAGCAGGCTCGGCGTACTGGCCGATCCGCCGGTCGCCCAGCCGGCGCCGAGCAGGTCGCCCTCGGCCGTGACCGCGCGGACGTCGGGGTGCGCGGCGACCAGCGCGAGGCCTGCCGCGAGGTCGGGCACGAGGGCCACCCGGTCCAGCGCCCGCCCGACGACGTCGGCCAGCGCGGCCGGCACCCGGACATGGGAGCCCACCCAGGACGCGCCGGCGGGCAGCTCCGGCCACCCCTGCTTCCCGGCGATCAAGAGGTTTCCCGGTCCGATTTGGGCGGGTTCATTACGTTTTGTGACCCTGGAAACTTCTTGATCGTCACCGTGGCGGGCGGCGATCAGCAGACCGGCCCGGCCAGCGTCGTCGGCGCGGAGCAGGGCGATGGCCCGTACGGCGTCGGCCGGGCCGGCCACGGCAATCGCATCGGCCACCTCTCCCAACGCGGCGACGAGCGCGGCCTCGTGCCCGGCGTCGACCTGGAGCAGCCCGGCGACCGAGCCCAGCAACCCGGGCAGCCGGTCGGCCGCGCCGAGCAGGGCCCCTGCCCCGTCCTTGCGGCGCAACCCCAGGACCAGGGCCTCGCGGCGAGCCTGCCAGGCGGCGCGCTCGCGCTCGGCGTCCCGCTCGGCCGCGGCCAACTCGCCGACCACGGCGGCGGCCGACTCGTACGCCGACACGGCCGCCTCGTGCCGCGCGTCCAGGCCCAGTTCGGAGCTGTCCAGGACACCGACCTCGCTCTGCACCCGGTCGAACTGCGCCTTCGCGGCGATCCCCCGCTGCGCGGCCTCGGCCAGGGCCTCGGTCAGCCGGGCGATCTCCTCGACGGCGGCCGTGGACCGGGTGCGCAAGGCGTTGACCTCGCCGGTGAGCCGGGCTAGTCCCTCGCGCCGGTCGGCGACCGCCCGGACTGCGTTGACCAGATCCGCCTCGGCACCGGCCAGCCGGTCGTCCAGCCTCATCCGCGTGGTGGCCACCGCCGTCAACCGGTCGGCATCGCGAGCCAGCGCACTTTCCAGCTCGCCTTGCGCGGCTTCGACCTGCTTGGCCTGCGCGTCGAGTTCGGCCGGGTCCGGCCCCGTCGTGCCGGTGAGTTCCGCGGACAGGTGGCGGGCTCGCTGGGCGGCCAGTTGCGCGGTCCCCCGCAACCGCTCCTGCAGGGCCGAGAGCCGGTACCACGTGTCCTGGGCCGCGGCCAGGGCCGGGGCGTCGGCGGCCAGCGCCCGCTCGAGTTCGGATTCCGCGGCGTGCCCCGCGACGAGGTCGGCCTCCACGCCCGCTCGCCGCTGCCGCAGGGCGCTCTCGTCGGCCAGGTCCCGGTGCATCGCCTGCTGCAGGTTCACCATGTCCTCGGCCAGCAGCCGCAGCCGCGCATCGCGCAGGTCGGACTGCACGGTGGCGGCGCGGCGGGCCACCTCGGCCTGCCGACCCAGCGGCTTGAGCTGGCGGCGCAGTTCGGCGGTGAGATCGGTCAACCGGGTCAGGTTGGCCTGCATCGCCTCCAGCTTCCGCAGCGCCTTTTCCTTGCGCTTGCGGTGCTTGAGGACGCCAGCCGCCTCCTCGATGAACCCGCGGCGGTCCTCCGGGCGGGCGGTGAGTACGGCGTCGAGCTGGCCCTGCCCGACGATGACGTGCATCTCGCGGCCGATGCCCGAGTCGCTGAGCAGTTCCTGGACGTCCAGCAGCCGGCAGGCCGTGCCGTTGATCTCGTAGTCGCTGTCACCGGAGCGGTACATCCGGCGGGTGATGGACACCTCGGCGTACTCGATCGGCAGTGCCCCGTCGGTGTTGTCGATGGTCAACGTGACCTCGGCCCGGCCGAGGGCCGGGCGGCCCGCCGTACCGGCGAAGATGACGTCTTCCATCTTGCCGCCCCGCAGGGACTTGACCCCCTGCTCGCCGAGCACCCAGGCGATGGCGTCCACGACGTTGGACTTTCCGGAGCCGTTCGGGCCGACGACACAGGTGATGCCGGGCTCGAAGCGCAGCGTCGTGGCAGACGCGAAGGACTTGAAGCCTCGCAGCGTCAGGCTCTTCAGGTGCATCGCGAGGACGGTACCGCCCGACCGCGGTCCGGCAGGGCAGACGCGCTGGGCGCCGCCCGGTCAGGCGGGGACGGGCTCGGCGTACGCCGGGGGCACGTCAGGGACGCGCACCTCCGCCGCGAGCTGACTTCGGGCCTGCTCAGCCCTGAGGTGGTCCAGTTCGGACTGCAGGATGCGTACTCGCGAACGCAGGAACGCGATTTCCTCGAGCAGGCGACGATCGGGGACCGTGCCCACATGCCCGAGCAGTGCCTTGGCCATGGTGACTGCTCCACTGCGGTCATCATGCGCGGCCCTCCGCCGAACGGGGCGGCCTTGCGCATGGGTGTATACGCGAGAGTCCCACCGCGACG
>JACCSC010000312.1 GCA_013813215.1 Geodermatophilaceae bacterium
ACCGGGAACGACGACAGGGCGCCGCTCGCGGCCAGCGCCCGGACCAGGAACCAGCCACCGAGCCCGGCGAGCAACATGCTCGACAGGACGGTGAGGCCGAGGTAGGAGCCCATCCAGTGCAACGGCCAGGTCGAGTAGTAGTACGTCAGGTCGAGCACCGCGGTGGATACGCCCGCCGTGACCGCGGCGAGCAGGGCGGCGGCCAGCCCGAAGCGGCGGTAGCGCAACAGGGCGAACCCGACCTCGGCCCCGATGCCCTGGACCAGGCCGTAGACGATGATGATCCCGCCGTACGGCGACCCGAGCAGGATCGACACGGTGGCGGCCAGCGTCGAGGCGACGATGGCCGCTCCGGGCTTGCGGATCACCAGCCCGGCGATCACCCCGGGCATCAGGAAGACCCCGTTCAGGATCGCGGCCACCGGGGCGAAGAACGCCAGGGCGGGGCCGACGACGGTGCCGAGCAGATTCCAGGCCCAGAAGACGACGCCGAACGCGACGCCGAATACGGCGGCGACGACGATGTCGACGGTCCGCCAGCTCCTGGTCTTCGAGACAACGGTGTTGCTCATGCTGTTGGTCATGTCGGTGGACCTCCCAGTCCTCATCGGACGGGGACAGACGTGCAGCGAACTCTCGACTCCCTGCGCTGGCATTACCCAGATCAGGTGTGAGGGTCTGCGGTTGCCCGCACTCTCAGCGCTGTGCGCTCCCCTGTCGTACCTGTACGTCGAACAGCCTAACCCGACAGGCTCACCGTCGCCGAGTTGCTCACCGCGCCCTGGCTGTCCTGCAGGTGGTAGGTGAAGTAGTCGAAGCGCTGCAGCGGGCCGACCTGGAGGTAGCCGAACGACCCGTCGGGGTTGAGCTGGACCCGACCGAACTGCGGTTGGGTGTCGAGGACGGCGACGAACGAGTCGCCCTCGACGTCGCCCTCGTCGTTGCCCAGCACGCCGGGAGACGGCACGTCACTGCGGCGGGAGGTCAGGTAGAAGTCGTCGTCGTACGCCGTCGGCGAGTCGTTGACGAAGCGGATGTCGATAGTCGAGGTCGCCGGCGCGCTGTAGGCGAAGCCGTCGAAGACGCGGTACTGGAAGGTGACCGGGCTGTCGTAGTCCGCCGGCGGCCAGTACTCGAACGAGCCGTCCGGGAACAGCTCGAAGTAGTCACCGTAGGGGTACGTGATCAGGTCGAGGGTCAGCGGGTCGCCGTCGGGGTCGGTGTCGTTGGCCAGCACGCCCGGGGCCGGCTGGTACAGCACGGTGTCCTCGAAGGCCATGAACGTGTCCTCGCCGGCCACCGGCGGAGCGTTGCTCGCCTTGACCCGGATCGTCACGGTGGCCGGCGGGCTGAGGGTGGTGCCGAAGCCGGAATACGTCCGGTAGGTGAAGGAGTCGATGCCGACGTAGCCCGGCTGCGCGGTGTAGGTGAACCCTCCGGTGCGGCCCAGCACGACGGTTCCGTGTACCGCTGGGCGCTTCAGGCGCACGGCGACGCCGGTGTCGTTGGCCAGTACGCCGGGCGACGGCACGGTGCGCGGGCCGGTGTTCAGCGCGGCGTACTGGTCGTCAACGGCGACAGCGTCGGGGTAGATCGTGATGTAGACGTGCGCGCAGCAGTTGTTCACGATCTGGCCGTCGAAGGCGTAGTAATCGAAGGAGTAGAAGGTGCCGGTGAACCCCGGCGGCGGGGTAAACGTGAACGACCCGTCCGGCCGCAGGTCCACCGGGCCGCCGGGCAGGAGGTCCGGGTAGATCGTGAGCACATCGCCGTCCGGGTCGACGTCGTTGCCCAGCACGCCGGGCGCCGGCACCTCGAGGACGGTGCCCGCCGACATGGAGTAGAAGTCGCTCTGTACGACGGGGCGCTCGTTGGCCAGGGCGGGCGTCGCCGTACCGCCGAACACCAGTGCCGCCAGTAGTCCCGTGAGCGCCGCTCTGCGCATGTCGACCACCTCCGCTGCCGGCGTGATCTTGGCAGAGTGCGGGGCTCAGCAGGAAGGCTTTCGGGCGGCGCGCGCGAGCAGCCCCGCCCAGGGCGCAACCGGGACGAAACGGGCGGCCTTCATCATCAGCATCATGGGCAGCGGGAAGACCACCTCGGCCTTCTCCTTGGCGATGCCGTCGGCCATCCGCTTCGCTGCTTCCTCGGCGGAGATGATGAACGGCATCGGGAAGGTGTTGCGCTCGGTCATCTCGGTCTTGACGAAGCCCGGGCAGATGGTCTGCACCTGCACGCCGCGCTTGCGCAGGTCGATCCGCATCGACTCCAGCAGGTTGATCTGCGCGGCCTTGGTAGCGCCGTAGGCCTCGGAGTTCGGCAGCCCGCGGTAGCCGGCGACTGACGCGACCCCGGCGATCATGCCTTTCTCGGCCTCGAGCATGGCCGGGAGCACCGCCTCGATGCAGTGCACGGTGCCCATCAGGTTGACGTCGAAGTGCTGCCGAAACACGCTGGAGTCCCACCGGCTCACGCGCACCTGGTCCCAGGCGCCGGCGTTCAGTACGGCGACGTCCAGCCCGCCGAGGTGTGCGCGGATCGCCGCTCCGGCCGCGACGGTGGCCTCCCGGTCGGTGACGTCGAGCGGTTCGACGTGCATCTTCCCGTCGGCGATCTCATCGAGCTTCTCCTTGCGGCGGGCGGAGATGGCCACGTGCGCGCCGCGCTCCTCCAGCTCGCGGGCCAAGGCCGCCCCGATGCCACTCGACGCGCCCGTCACCCAGATCCGACTGCCGGCAATCCGCATGCGCCCCACTATGCCTCGCCGGTCAGCTGTGGACGGTGCGTGTGCCGGCGCGGCTGGGAGAGTGGGCGGGAACTGCCGCGTCCGGATGGCCCTGATCTGCGCGCCGTCGGTGGCGAGGGACGTGATCGTCTTCGGTAGGGCGACCACCCGATGACGTCCGCGCTCTGCAGACTGCCCTGAGCAGTGCGTGGGTCGGCGGTCTGGGGTACCGACTGACCATTTCGTTCAGGTAATCCACGGGAGTGGGCAGTTGGGGCCGATTCGGGTGGCGTGTCGTTGTCGTTTGTGCCCACTGTCGCCGCCGGCGGTGATCACGGGCTTTCGCCGGTCAGGGCCGGCAGATCCCCATGATCACCAGCGTGGGGCTGATACGCGGTCGGTGAGGGTGCGCTCGTGCACGTCGATCGCCTCGGCTAGCCGCCCCTCCGACCGGTAGGCGAGAGCCAGGTTGTTCCTCGCGGCCAAGGTGCTGTGGTGATCGGCGCCCAGCACCTGGGCGGCCGCATCGAGGACTGCCTCCGCCTCGGTAGAGCGTCAGGCGCGACCTAACCAACCAATCGGTCAGACGGAGTCCCGCCAGACTGCGATCCCTGCCTTGCGCTGTCGCGACGAGGTGTTCGCCTCGCGCGATCCAATGCCCCATCGCTCGTGGGGTACGTGGCCGAACTCGGTGGTTGCCGCCCGGTGGACATCGAGCCGAACCGGCGTCACCCGAGACAGGTCCGTTAGTAGCGGCTCCTGGCCAGGGACAGCTGGCTGACGCCGAGGTAGCGGACCCGGAAGCCGGCCTCGCAGTAGCCGAGGTAGAACTCCCACATCCGGCGGAAGGTCTCGTCGAAGCCCAGCGAGGCGAC
>JACCSC010000351.1 GCA_013813215.1 Geodermatophilaceae bacterium
TCACGTACTGCCCTCTGTGCAACTCCGCTATCGCCTTCGACCGGCAACTGGACCAGCGGGTTTTCACCTTCGGCACCTCCGGCCGGCTGTACCTGTCCGCCCTGGTGATGTACGACCGGCAAACGGAGTCCCTCTGGTCCCAGATCGAGGGGAGGGCCATCGCCGGCCACCTGACCGGTTCCGAGCTGGACCAGCTGCCGGTCCAGACGGTGACCTGGGCGCAGTGGCGGTCGGCGCACCCGGACGGCGCGGTGCTCAGCCGCGACACCGGAGCCACCCGCAACTACGGCGAGAACCCCTACGTCGGCTACGACGCCGCCGGCTCCGATCCGTTCCTGTTCGACGGTGCCGCGGATCCGCGGCTGCCGGCCAAGGAACGCGTCGTCGTCCTGGGCGGCGAGGTCGACCCCGTCGCCGTCACGCTGGCCCGGCTGGCCGAGGCACGCGTCCTGGCCGTCGAGGTCGAGGGAGGCGAGGTGGTCCTGTGGTCGGCCGCGGGACTGCGCTCGGCACTGGACACCGAGGCCATCGCCGACGGGCGCGTGCTGTCCACCACGGGTGCCTTCGATCCCATGGTCGACGGGCGGTCGCTCACGTTCGCGCCGGTCGGGGACGCGGAGTTCACCGACCATCAGACCGGGTCGACCTGGACGATCCTGGGCCGGGCCACGGCCGGGCCGCTGGCCAGCACACAGCTGCGGCCGGTGCAGCACCTGGACACGTTCTGGTTCGCCTGGGCCGCCTTCCGACCCGGGACCAGGATCGTCGCGTGACCGCGCCGCCCGTTCGCGACTGGTCCACACCGCGGCGACACCGGCTCGCCGCGAGTTGCCAGCTCTCGGAGTCCTCGGTCGACAGGCATCTCGGTAAGGCGGTAGCGGCTGGCTACTTGCACCGGACCTCCGGCGGACATAAGGGTCACGTAGCGACCTACGCGGCCACCATCCCTGCGTACCGGTGGGACGACGACTCCGGGCAGCTGGTCCAGCCGCTGCCGGTTCATGTTCCGCAAAGGGCCGCACCAGTGACGCGCAATGGCGCTATAGCGCCTCATTCCCGGCCGCATAGCGCCTCAGTGGTGCAGTCAAAGGGCCGCACCAGTGACGCACCTACCTCGTACTGCACCTCGGATAAACACCTCGCAGCGTCTTTCGACGCTGGCTCACCGCAAGCGGCGAGCGCGACGAAGTTCGAAGAACACGAGGACAAAGAACAAGAACGCGACGACGAGGAAGCGCAGAGCTGGGCTGACCACGAATGGATCAGTGACCAGCTCGGAGGCCTCTATGACTACGAGTCGTCCACCGTCGACGGCATGTTGGCCAGCGGCGCTAACCGCGTGGCCGTGCTCAACAAGATCAACAAGGACAGGAGCCCCGTCTCGTGACCGCCGGCCAGCCTGATCGGATGCGTCGATCGACGCCCAGCAACTGGCGGTGTTCGACCTGGCCACCTTCCAGGAGATCGAGCTGGGGACGATCGACGCTCAGGGCGTTTACGCTGCACGGTATGAAGCGACTCGTCACCCTGACCTCGACCGACGGCAAGACGCCGGAGCAGGTGGCGGCGGTGGTGACGGCGAACGTGGCGACCTACCAGCAGGCGGAGGAGCGGGCGCAGGCGGAGGAGCAGGCCCCGCCGGAGCCGCCCCCGCCCGCCAGGTGACGCCCCCGCAAGACCCACCGCAGCTTCTCGGCGCGACCCCGGACCCCACCGGGGACCCGGCCGGCGCCTACGCCTACCTGAGCACCCCCGACGGGGGGCCACGGCGTGGCTGGAAACCTCCGACGACCCCGACACCGAGCCGGTCGGGCTGGCTGCGCACCGACGCCGCGGACCGCTCGACCACGTTCCGTTTCAACGTGTCAATTTGCGCGTTTGCGCAGGTCAGAGGGGGTGTAGGCCTCCCCAGTCCGCACAGAGTCCGCAAGAAGTTCAGTCTGATGCTCCCTGGCTGGACCTGTTTCTAGGCGCTCGGCAGGGGTTCCGGGCAGTCGGCAGTGCTCGTCTGCAGTTCGGTCTCTCGCGGTGGATAGACGCGCTCCCACCTAACGCCGCGTCGTGGGCTCGCTGCCTCAGGAGTTGTCCTTCGCGCGTGCAATGAGAGTGCGCTGCACGTCGGCTGGGGCCGAGTCGTATCCCGGGCGCCGGCGTCACAGCGTGACGGTGGAGGCCATCAGGTAGCCGTCGAGGAGTCCCTGCAGGTGGGTGCGGTCGGCGGGGGAGGCGTCGTGCAGTGTGATCTCGACCCGTAGCCCGCGCGGGCCACCACCGCCCCCCGAGGCGGTCACCGAGCCGCTGAGGCCACCCTCGTCGAGCAGGGCGCGGACGACTTGCTCGACGGCGTCCTGGCGCAGGCTGGGCTTGAAGATCTTGCCGACAGCGGTGACGGGCACCTGGGGCACGACGTGCACCTGTCGCGGCCAGGCCGGGCGCTCGCTGATCTCCTGCTCGGCGAAATGGCGCAGCTCGTCCTCGGAGACGTCGCTTCCCGGT
>JACCSC010000044.1 GCA_013813215.1 Geodermatophilaceae bacterium
CGCAGATCGCCCCTGAGGAGTGCGCGGCCAGCGTGACCGGCCGCTCGACCGAGGCGACCACGGCGGCGATGTCCTCGTACTCCCGCTCCAAGGCGTACGGCTCCGTGTCGGTCGAATCACCCTTTCCTCGGCGGTCCATCAGCCAGCACGAGAAGCTGTCCGCCAGCCGGCGGGCGACCCCTGCCCACGCTCCCCGCGGATTGGTCGCTCCGGGAACCATCACCATCGCCGGTCCGCCACGGCTGACCCGCTCGATCGCGATCCTCGCCCCGTCAGCGGACCGCACCAGGCGCACGTCTCCGGCGGACGTGGCCGGTTCGCCCGGCGCACTGCTCATCGGCCACATCATGCCGCCAAGCAGGCAGTCGCCGGCGCAGGACCGCCGCGTTCGTACGTCCGGGGGTCACCCAGCACTTCGGCTCCAGGCAGCGGCACGCGGCTCACAGCCGCGACCCTACGATCACGACGTGCCCGGCCCCCTCGGTGATCTGCTCGTAGTCGACCTGACCCGTGCTCTGGCCGGGCCGCACGCGGCGATGATGCTCGGCGACCTCGGCGCGCGGGTCATCAAGGTGGAGACCCCGGGCGGCGGCGACGACAGCCGCAGCTGGGGCCCCCCGTTCCTCGGGCCGGACGACGACCCGGTCTCGACGTACTTCCTGTCCTGCAACCGGAACAAGGAGTCCGTCACCGCCGACCTCAAGTCCGCCGAAGGCAAGGCGCTGCTGACCGGGCTGGTCGAGCGGGCCGACGTCCTGCTCGAGAACTTCCGCCCGGGGGTCCTTGACCGGCTCGGCTTCCCCGTCCAGCGGCTGCACGAGCTGAACCCTCGCCTCGTCATCCTGTCCATCACCGGCTTCGGTCACGACGGACCCGAGGGCGGGCGGGCCGGTTACGACCAGATCGCCCAGGGCGAGGCCGGCCTGATGAGCCTGACCGGCTCCGGACCGGACCAGCCGACGCGGGTCGGCGTACCGATCAGTGATCTGCTGGCCGGGATGTACGGGGCGTACGGCGTCGTGGCCGCCCTGCACGAGCGCAACCGCACCGGCCGTGGCCGGGTGGTCCGGACGAGCCTGCTGGCGGCGTCGGTTGGGGCGCACGCCTTCCAGGGCACCCGGTGGACCGTGGCCGGTGAAGTGGGCCGTGCGCAGGGCAACCACCACCCGTCGATCAGCCCCTATGGGTCGTTCGCCTGCCGTGACGGGCTGGTGCAGATCGCCGTCGGCAGCGAGGCGCTGTGGCGCGCCTTCGCGCCCTTGGTCGGGCTGGCGGCCGCTGACGAGCGCTTCGCCACGAACCAGCAGCGAGTCGCCCAGCGCGGCGAACTCACGGTCGCGATCGAGGCCGCGTTCGCCGCCGATTCGGCGGAGCAGTGGCTGCCCCGGCTGGCCGCGGCAGGGATCCCGGCGGGCGCGGTCCGCAGCTTGGACCAGGTCTACGACTGGGACCAGACCCGATCGCAGGGGCTGGTGGTCGAGGTCGAGCACCCGCTGCTGGGCCGGATCGAGCTACCGGGACCGCCGCTGCGCTTCGACGGCGGCGAGCAACCGGAGCACCGCAGCCCGCCCCTGCTCGGTGAGCACGACGACGCGATTCGCGCCTGGCTGGCCGAGAAGGGCTCAGAGGTCGGCTGACCCGTCCGCTCAGGTGATCCGGAAGCGCCTCGCCGACGGTGCCGAGGCCGACGTCGAGCACCTCCGAGCGAACGGTGCCGGAGGCGTCGGAAGTCACCGGCAGCAGGCGCCGGTCCACCGCCCGCAGCAGTTCGACCCGGTGTTCGCGCGCATGGACGATCAGCAGCTCGCGCACTCCGAGGGCGGCGTAGGAGTCGATCTTCTGGTAGGTCTCGTCACCCGCCGAACGGATTCTCGACGACCAGTGCGGCCCCCTCCGCGCCGCGTTCGGACATGTTCTCAGGCCGGCAGTACAGCTTGTCCGGCACCCGGTAGTCGGACTGGCTGCGGACCAGGCCGGCCTCGTAGTGCCCGACCAGCCCGCGTCGTCGGCCAAGGGCAGCAAGACCGCCAGGAGCTTCGCGCCGATCCGCTGAGGACCCCCCGCAGGCGGAACCATGTGCAGCACCCCGTCCCACATCTCGTCCTGGCCGTCGAGCCCGAGTGGGCGCCGTTCGTCCAGCATCGAGTCGGGAGCCTCGAAGCATCAGGACACGCACGGGGCGAGGACAGCCGTGCTCAGCGGCAGCAGCCGCCGCCGCAACAGCCACCGGCGGCCGGGGCGGGAGCGCCGCGTCCGGCCAGGGACACCGCCGACCAGACCCGCGTGGCCTCGGGATGACCGGCCGGGCAGCGCGGCGGGCTCTCGTCCGCGGTCATCGGACGCTGCACCTCGAAGGTGTCCTCGCAGGTGCGACACCGGTAGTCGTAGGAGGCCACAGCGGACACCCTAGTCTCGGCGCGGTATGGACGACTCGATGCAACGGCGCATCCTGATCGCGCTCGGTGGCAACGCCATGACCGGGCCGGACGGGGGTGCCTCCGTGGTGGCGCAACAGGCAGCGGTCACCGAGGCGATGAAGAGTGTCGCGGTGGTGGTCGACGCCGGGCACGAGGTGGTGCTGACCCACGGAAACGGCCCGCAGGTAGGCAACCTGCTGGTGAAGAACGAGCTGGCCGCCCACGTCGTCCCGCCGGTCCCGCTGGACTGGTGTGTGGCCCAGACCCAGGCGACGATCGGCTTCACGATCCAGAACGCGCTGGACTCGGCGCTGCACGAGCGTGGCTGCGGGCGGCGTACGGCGACCGTGGTCACCCGCACGGCCGTTGACCCCGACGATCCTGGGTTCACGTTGCCGACCAAGCCGATCGGGCGCTACCTGCCGGCCGACCAGGCCAGGCTGCTCATCGAGCTGGGCCAGATCTGGCAGGACCGGGGAGCGCGCGGCTGGCGCCGGGTCGTGGCCTCGCCGGAGCCGCTGCGGGTGCTCGACCTGGAGCCGGTGCGGGCCCTCGTGGCCGAGGGCTACGTCGTCGTAGCCGCCGGTGGGGGCGGGATACCCGTCGTGCCGGACGGCGCGGGCTGGCGCGGGGTCGAGGCGGTGGTCGACAAGGACCTGACCGCCGCCCTGCTGGCCCGCGACCTGGCCACCGACACCCTGGTCATCGCGACCGACGTGGACCACGTCATGGTCGGCTTCGGTACGCCGGAGCAGGCGGCAATCACCCGCACCACCCCGGCCCGACTGCGCGATCTCGCCGCGGAGTTCGGCAGCGGCAGCATGCGACCGAAGGTCGAGGCGGCGGCCCGGTTCGTCGAAGCCGGAGGTCGGCAGGCCATCATCACCTCGCTGCGGCACATCGCGGACGCCGTCGCCGGAACGTTCGGGACGATCGTCACCGCCGCCGACGACTGACACGTCGCCCACCGACATCGAAGGACACCGCATGCCCGAGGCCATCGAGGTCCGCAAGGTCCCCCTGCACAGCGTCAGCGACGCCTCCGAGCTGGCCGCGCTGATCGAGGCGGGCACCCTTTCCGCCGACCGCGTGATCGCGGTGATCGGCAAGACCGAGGGCAACGGGGGCGTCAACGACTACACCCGGATCATCGCCGACCGAGCCTTCCGCGAGGTGCTGACCAGCCTCGGCACCCGGTCGGCCGCGGAGGTCAAGCAGATCCCGATCGTGTGGTCCGGCGGAACCGATGGCGTGATCTCCCCGCACGCCACCGTGTTCGCCACCGTGCCGGCCGACCGGGCGGTGGCCACGGACGAGCCCCGGCTGAGCGTGGGCTACGCGATGAGCGAGCAGATCCGGCCCGAGGACATCGGCCGTACGGCGATGATCGAGAAGGTCGCCGCCGGTGTACGGATCGCCATGGAGCGGGCGGGCATCACCGACCCGGCCGACGTGCACTACGTGCAGACCAAGACCCCGCTGCTGACCATCGACACCATTCTGGATGCCAAGGCCCGCGGCCAGCGGGTCTGGACCGAGAACACCCACGAGTCGATGGACCTGTCCAACGCCACCACGGCGCTGGGCATCGCCCTGGCCCTGGGCGAGATCGAGATGCCCACGGACGAGCAGGTGATGCACGACCTGTCGTTGTTCTCCGCGGTCGCCTCCTGCTCGTCTGGGGTCGAACTGGACCAGGCGCAGATCGTCGTCGTCGGGAACGCCCGCGGCGTCGGTGGCCGGTACCGGATCGGGCACAGCGTGATGCGCGACGCGCTGGACCAGGACGGCATCTGGGCCGCGATCCGAGACGCCGGCCTGGAGCTGCCGGAGCGCCCGCACCACACCGACCTCGGCGGCCGGCTGGTCAACGTGTTCCTCAAGTGCGAGACCGACCCCAGCGGGTCGGTGCGAGGTCGGCGCAACGCGATGCTCGACGACTCCGACGTGCACTGGCATCGCCAGATCAAGGCTTGCGTCGGTGGCGTCGCGGCCGCGGTCACCGGCGACCCCGCGGTGTTCGTCTCGGTGGCCGCGGTCCACCAGGGGCCGTCCGGCGGTGGTCCGGTGGCCGCGATCGTCGATCTCGGCGGCTGATCGTGTCGCTCCCACCGGTGCACGCTCGACCGCTGAAGACGACAGTGGTCAGCGTCCTGACCGCGGCCGTCGTCGTCGGGGTCTCGGTAGTCGTGGGCCTGCTGCTCAAGCAGTCCGAGGCCGGTACGGCGTTCCACACCAGCGATCAGGTGGCGATCATCGTGCTCGGCGTCCTGATCGCGGTAGGCATCCTCGGCTTCGCACGACCGCGGGTCGACGCCGACGCCGAGCGCATCGTGGTGCGCAACGTCGTGCGCACCCACGAGCTGCGCTGGCCGGTGGTCGAGGCGATCACGTTCCCCGACGGGGCGGCGTACGCGACCTTGCAGTTGCGCGACGACGAGACGGTGGCGGTGCTCGCGATCCAGGCCGTGGACGGTGAGCGCGCCGCGCGCGCCGTGACCGGGCTACGCGCGCTGCTCGCCGCCGACCAGCGACGCTGAGCGTGGAATGTCCGGCCGAGGCTTGACGTTTTGTCTGCGCAGCGCCCACCGATCTCGGTGGTAGCATCTGCGACGCGACCGACCCGGCAGCATCACGTGTGGCGGGTACGCAAGTGGAGTTCGCTCCCACCCACCGCCTCCGGGCGTGTGGGTCCGGTCCCCTGGCCGCTCCGTGCGGCCGGCAGCCGCCTCGGCTGTCCGGGATCGGTCGAGCGAGCCCGGTGAGCGCGTCTCACTGGGCTCTTCTCGTGTGAGCCTGCCCCGGGCGGCGGGAGGCACTTCCGTGTCGCGCCACACCACCGTGCTATCAGGGAGGCCCCATCAGCGCTGAACCCCGCATCAACGACCGGATCCGTGTGCCGGAGGTTCGACTCGTCGGACCGGAAGGCGAGCAGGTCGGCATCGTGCCCATCGGAGAGGCGCTGCGCCTCGCGCAGGACTCTGATCTCGACCTCGTCGAGGTGGCGCCGATGGCCCGGCCACCGGTTGCCAAGCTCATGGACTACGGCAAGTTCAAGTACGAGAGCGCCCAGAAGGCCCGCGAGTCGCGGCGCAACCAGGCGCTGACCGTCATCAAGGAGATGAAACTCCGCCCGAAGATCGACCCGCACGACTACGCGACCAAGAAGGGTCACGTGGAGCGGTTCCTCAAGGCGGGGGACAAGGTCAAGGTCACGATCATGTTCCGCGGTCGGGAGCAGTCCCGACCGGAGTTGGGTTTCCGGCTCCTCCAGCGGTTGGCCGAAGACGTCTCCGAGTTGGGCTTCGTCGAGTCCTCGCCCAAGCAGGACGGCCGCAACATGGTGATGGTCATGGCGCCGCACAAGACGCCCGGCCGGATCACCAAGGTGTCGGCCGCCACCGCCTGAGGCGCCGGTACATAGCCCCGCGGCTGCTCGCCGCGGGGGAGCACCACTCGGATCAGGACAGGACAGCGACCATGCCCAAGTTCAAGACGCACAAGGGTGCCGCCAAGCGGGTGCGCGTCACCGGCACCGGCAAGCTGATGCACGAGCACACGAACAACCAGCACAAGTTCGAGTACAAGTCCTCCGACCGCAAGCGCCGGCTGGCCGGCATGGCGGAGTTCTCCCCCGCCGAGACCAAGCGGATCCGCAAGCTTCTCGGCCGCTGAGTACGCGCCGACCTGAATCGAGAGAGGTGCACTCGTGGCACGCGTGAAGCGGGCGGTCAACGCCCACAAGAAGAGGCGCTCCACCCTGGAGGCGGCCAGCGGCTACCGAGGGCAGCGTTCGAGGCTGTACCGCAAGGCCAAGGAACAGCTGCTGCACTCCGGCGTCTACGCCTACCGGGACCGCAAGAAGCGCAAGGGTGACTTCCGCAAGCTGTGGATCACCCGGATCAACGCCGCCGCCCGCCAGCACGGCTTGACCTACAACCGGTTCATGCAGGGTCTGAAGCTGGCCGGCGTCGAGGTCGACCGCAAGGTGCTCGCCGATCTTGCCGTGACCGACCCCTCGGCGTTCGCCACACTGGTCGAGACCGCGAAGGCGGCCCTGCCGGCGGCCGAGGTCAAGACGGAAGCCGCGGCCTGAGCCAGCCGGTCGTGCTCAATGTCTCGTCGGCCCGGGTCGTGGCCGCGCGCAAGCTCACCGAGCGCGCCGGCCGCCGGGCCGCCGGGCTGTTCCTCGTCGAAGGCCCGAACGCCGTCCGCGAGGCCCTCGCCGCGGGCGCCGTACGGGAACTGTTCTGCACCCCGGCACAGGCTTATGAGGGTGTGTCGTACGCCGGGCCGATCCACCTCGTCGACGACCGTGCGGCGGCGGCTCTTTCCGAAACCGTTCATCCGCAGGGTGTGGTCGCGGTCTGTGCGCTGGCCGACGTCCCGCCAGAGGTGGCGCTGGCCCGACGCCCGCAGCTGGCCGTCCTACTGGCCGAGGTGAGCGACCCCGGCAACGCCGGCACCGTGCTGCGGACGGCCGATGCCGCCGGCGCCGGCCTGGTGGCTTTCGGCGGCGGCAGCGTCGACCCCTACAACGGCAAGGTCGTCCGGTCCGCGGCCGGCAGCCACTTCCACGTCGACCTGGTCTGCGACGTGCCGGCCGATCAGGTGATCCACGCCGCCCGCGCGGCCGGTCTGCGCGTGCTCGCGGCAACGGGGGACGGATCCGCCGGCCTGGACGACGAGGACGCCGCCGGGCGACTCGCCGCACCGACGCTGTGGGTGCTCGGGAACGAGGCCCGGGGCCTGCCGCCGGAGCTGGCGTCCCGCTGCGACGATCGAGTCCGGATCCCGATCCACGGCCGGGCCGAGAGTCTCAACCTGGCCGCGGCGGCCGCCGTCGTCCTCTACACCTCGGCCCGCGCCCAGCGCCGCTGATTTCCGGCGATCAAGAACTTTCCCCGTGTCGCAATGCGGCGTTTCCTGACATACCGTCCCGGAGAACGTCTTGATCGCCGGGGAGAGGGGGTCAGCCCAGTTGGCGGCCGGCGTGGAGCTGCTTGTTGCCGCGGGGGTTGGGCCACGCGGGCGGTTCGCAGTCCTCGACCCGCCCGAAGCCGAGCGCGGCGTGCGGGCCGGTCACCATGGCGTGGGCATCTTCGGAATGCGCGAGGTCCCAGCCCAGCAGCTGCGCCCGGAAGTCGGCAGCTGCCTTCGGGTCGAGACAGTCCAGCGTGATCATCTTCAGTTCGGCGCTCGGCGTGGTCATGGGCTCAACCGTCCTAGGATCGCGGCGTGGGCGATAGGAGAAACGCGACGTCGACCCCCGCCGGCATCCTCCGGCCGGACCAGCTCGCCGATCACATCGAGGTCGAGCGGATGCCCGGCTCATCGGCCGTCGAGCACTGGGTCGAGAACTACTGGTGACCGGCACGCCGTAGCGCAGGCAGGCCAATGCCAGCACCTCGTCGCGCAGCGCGTTGAGCGTCTACTCCGCCTGCGGCCAGAACGCGACGTCCACCTGCAGCGTGCTGGCCAGCAGGAAGACGCGGAACCGGGTGCCGCGCGGAACAGGTCGACGTGGTCGACGGTGCGGGTCTCGGCGTACATCCCCTCGGTCCAGTCCGCGACGACATCGGCCTCCGGCCCGGTCACCGACAGCGCAAGATCGATGTCGGACCAGCGGTCCTCGCGATCCAGCGCGGCCGAGCCGGTGAGGGCTGCGCCGCTGATCCGCGGATCCGTGTGCGCCGCCTAGATCAGCGTTGCCCGCAGCGCGGCTCGTTCGGCGACGTGAACACGATGCCCAGCATTCCTGTTCGCCGACCTGGCGCCCTGCTGGTTACCCTGACGGTATGCCGGGACGTCGCTTTCGAGGGTCCGCCGGTCCTCAGCAGGCCTGAGCGACCCCTGACCGGCGGACCGCACGTGCGGGTCGACGAGGATGGAACGCCGAGCAAGCGCCGCGTTCCCGACCGCAGGACGGACTTCCCGCACCGATGACCGAATACAGCTACGACCCCAAGCAGGTTGCTCTGCTCTCGGCCGAGGCGCTCGCCGAGGCCGTCGAGACGGCCCGCACCGACTTCGGCAAGGCGGCCGACCTCGATTCACTGACCGCGCTGAAGCCCCCACACCTGGGCGAGCGGGCCGCGGTGTCGCTGGCCCGCCGTGAGCTCGGCGCCCTACCGCCGCAGGCCCGGGCCGACGCGGGCAAGCGGGTCAACGCCGCGCGGGTGGAGATCCAGGCGGCGTACGACGCCCGGCGGCGCGAGCTCACCGCCGAGCGGGACGAGCGGGTGCTGCGCGAGGAGGCCGTCGACGTCACGCTTCCGTGGGACCGAACCCCGAGGGGGGCGCGGCACCCGCTGACCACGATCGTCGAGCGGATGTGCGACGTCTTCGTCGCCATGGGCTACGACGTCGCCGAGGGCCCCGAGCTGGAAGCGGAGTGGCTGAACTTCGACGCGCTCAACATCCGGCCGGACCACCCGAGCCGCACCATGATGGACACGTTCTTCGTCGACCCGCCGGACAGCGGCCTGGTCCTGCGTACTCACACCTCGCCCGTGCAGGCTCGCGAGATGCTGGCGCGGACCCCGCCGATCTACGTGATCTGCCCGGGTCGGGTCTATCGCACCGACGAACTCGACGCGACCCACACCCCGGTGTTCGGCCAGATCGAGGGCTTGGTCGTGGACAGGGGGATCAGCCTGGCCCACCTCCGGGGCACGTTGGACCACTTCGCCCGCACGATGTTCGGCCCCGAGGCCAGGACCCGGTGGCGGCCCGCGTACTTCCCGTTCACCGAACCGTCCGCCGAGTTCGACGTGTGGTTCGCCGCGCACCGCGACGGCCCGCGCTGGGTCGAATGGGGTGGCTGCGGTGTGGTCAACCCCCGGGTCCTGGTCGCCTGCGGCATAGATCCCGCGGAGTACAGCGGCTTCGCCTTCGGCATGGGCATCGAGCGCACCCTCCAGTTTCGGCACGGCGTGGCCGACATGCGCGACATGGTCGAGGGCGACGTCCGGTTCACCCGAGCCTTCGGCCTGGAGGTCTGATGCGCGTCCCCCTGTCCTGGCTGGCCGAGCACGCCGACCTGCCGCCTGACCTCTCGGCCGAGCAGCTCGACGCGACGTTCGTCCGGCTCGGCCTGGAGGTCGAGCAGATCCAGGACACCGCTGCCGACGTGCGTGGTCCGCTCGTGATCGGCGAGGTGCTGGAGATCGAGGAGTTGACCGGGTTCAAGAAACCCATCCGCTACTGCCGGGTCCGGGTCGGCGCCGAGGAGGTCCGCGGCATCGTCTGCGGAGCGACGAACTTCGCTGTGGGCGACCGGGTGGTCGTCGCCCTGCCGGGTTCGGTGCTGCCCGGCGGCTTCGCGATCACCGCGCGCACGACGTACGGCCACCTGTCCGACGGGATGATCTGCTCGACCCGCGAGCTGCAGCTCGGTGACGAAGCCGGCGGCATCCTCGTCCTGCCGCCGGACCGCGAGGTGGGCGCCGACGCGGTCGACGCGCTGGCGCTCAGCGACATCGTCGTCGAACTCAACGTCACCCCGGACCG
>JACCSC010000413.1 GCA_013813215.1 Geodermatophilaceae bacterium
GGCCAACGGCATCATCGCGGCGACCCTCGTCGTCGCAGCCGTGGCGGCGGTGCTCTCGCTGCTGCGCCGCCCTACTCCCCGTGTGGTCGCCGGGGCGGTGCTCGGGATCGGAGCGGCGGCCGTCGTACAGGCCGTGATCGCCCTCGTCCAGTTCATCGCCGGGCCGCGGCCAGACGAGCCGGGGACGTTCCTCGGCTACCTGCTCTCCAGCGTGCTGATCGTGCCCGCGGCGTGGCTCTGGGCCCGGGTCGAGCCGGGCCGCTGGGGCAACGGGGTACTGTGCATCGGCTGCCTGACCCTCAGCGTCATGATCGTCCGGATGGACCAGCTCTGGGTGTTCGGTGGCTGACACTGCGGCCGGCTTCGGGCGGATCCTGGTCGCGATCTACGCGACGTTCGCCCTCGCCGCGACCGCGCGGGCCGGCGTGCAGCTCGTCACCAGGTTCGACGAGGCGCCGGTGGCCTACCTGCTGTCCGCGTTGTCGGCCGTCGTCTACGTCGTGGCGACGGTTGCGCTGGCCCGCAACGCCCGGCGGTTGGCTTTGGCGGCCGTGCTGTTCGAGTTCGTCGGCGTGCTGGTGATCGGCACGCTGAGCATCCTGGACGCCGAGGCGTTCCCCGACGAGACGGTGTGGTCGGACTTCGGCCGGGGTTACCTATTCATCCCGCTGGTACTGCCGCTGGTCGGGCTGTGGTGGTTGCGCCGCACGTCGCCCGCGGCGACGAACTGACGCGATGTTCGTAGTCCTGACCGACGGGATCATTGTTCTCCGGTGCCTCACGGAGCAGGACGCCGGTGCCCACCTTGCCGGGGAAGACGGCGATCAGATTCGGTGGTTGTCCGGCGGACCCGGTTCGATCGAGCGGTTGGTGCCGTGGATTCACGAGAACCGCTGCGAGTGGGCGACCGGCGGTCCACGTCGCAATTTCGGCATCTTCGATGCGTTGACGGCCGAACTCATCGGCAACTCCGAGGCACACGTCCACCTCGAAGGAATGGCGGAGGGGGAGGTGAACGTCTCCTACGGGGTCTTCCCCGGTTGGCGGGGGAAGGGTATTGCCCGACGGGCCGTGCTGCTCATCTGTGACTGGCTCAGCTCAGATCCTCGCTGCACCAAGGCGGTCATCCGGATAGCACCGGACAACGTGCCCTCGCACGCGGTTGCGGAGTCAGCAGGGTTCGCCAGAACGGGGATGATCGTCGCTGCCAACGGCGAGGAGCTGATCCGGTACGAGAGGCGGCTGCGACAGACAGGCCGCTGAAACGCTTCAGCTGGAACTCTCTCGAACCCCAGGTTGAGGGTTGCTGTCCTTGTCCTGGCGCCAACCGGGCTCAGATCTCCAGCATCGGCACGTCCGGATAAATCATGATCGTCCGGTTGGCGTCACCAGAGTCAGTCCTTCGACGAGCGCAGTGGCGAGGAGCGGGCGATCGAACGGGTCATGGTGGATCGGCGGCATATCCGCGACCCTGGTTGCGTGGGCGCAGCCCAACGGCAACTCGGCCAACCCGAACTCGGCGCACAGTGGTCTCGTCGAAGTCGGCGGCGATCTCGATCTGCCCGGCGTACTCGCCCCAGGGCCGCGGGGCCGGCGGGCCGACTCTGCATCAAGGCCTCGTTGTGCCAGTTCGGAGCGGACCGCGCCCAGGAAGTCGGCTGAACCGGGCGATTCAGCCACAACGGATGCGCTGACCGCCTACGCAGGCGGTGAGCGCATCCGTAGTGGGCAAAGAGCACCCGGCAACTCGCCGGTCAGGCGTTGCGGACGGCGGCGGCCTGCTGCAGGCCGAGCTCGTCCACCGATACCTCGCGCATCTCGACCTTGCGGATCTTGCCGGTCACGGTCATCGGGAAATCGGTGACGAGCTTCAGGTACCGCGGCACCTTGTAGTGCGCCAGCTGGCCGGCGCAGAACTCGCGCAGGCCCTCGATGGTCAGCTCGGCGGCGCCGTCGCGCAGCTTCACCCAGGCCATCAACTCCTCGCCGTACCGCTCGTCCGGTACGCCGATCACCTGCGCGTCCACGATGTCGGGGTGGGTGTAGAGGAACTCCTCGACCTCGCGCGGGTAGACGTTCTCCCCGCCGCGGATGACCAGGTCCTTGATCCGCCCGACGATGTTCAGGTAGCCCTCGGCGTCCATCGCCGCGAGGTCGCCGGTGTGCATCCAGCGCGCCCGGTCGATCACCTCGGCGGTCTTCTCGTCTTGATCCCAGTAGCCGAGCATCACCGAGTACCCGCGGGTGCAGAACTCGCCAGGCTCCCCCCGCGGCACGGTCAGCCCCGTCTCAGGGTCGACCACCTTGACCTCGAGGTGCGGGTGCACGGTCCCGACCGAGGAGATCCGCCGTTCGAGGTCGTCGTCGTACCGGGTCTGGGTGGACACCGGCGAGGTCTCGGTCATCCCGTAGCAGATGGTGACCTCGGCCATCCCCATGTCGGCGATGACGCGCTTCATCACCTCGACCGGGCACGGGGAGCCCGCCATGATCCCGGTTCGCAACGACGACAGGTCGTAGTCGGCGAAGTCGGCCAGGCCGAGTTCGGCGATGAACATCGTCGGTACGCCGTACAGCGACGTGCACTTCTCGTCCTGGATCGCCCGGAGCGTGGCCGCCGGGTCGAAGGCCGGCGCCGGGATGACCATGCACGCGCCGTGGCTCGTGCACGCGAGGTTGCCCATGACCATGCCGAAGCAGTGGTAGAAGGGCACCGGGATGCAGACCCGGTCGGTCTCGGTGTAGTGGCACAGCTCGCCGACCATGAACCCGTTGTTCAGGATGTTGTGGTGGGACAGGGTGGCGCCTTTGGGGAAGCCGGTCGTACCCGAGGTGTACTGGATGTTGATCGGGTCGTCGGCGGACAGCTCGGGCAACAGCAGCTCGCCGCCGGTGGCCATCAGCGCTTCCCACTCCGGCGTACCGAGCAGGAACACCCGCCGCAACTCGGGGCAGTCGCCGCGGACCTGTTCGATCATCGCGGCGTAGTCGCTGGTCTTGAACGCCGTGGCCGCGACCAGGATCGAGATGCCGGCTTGCTTGAGCACGAAGGACAGCTCGTGCGTGCGGTAGGCCGGGTTGATGTTGACCAGGATGATGCCGAGCTTGGCCGTGGCGTACTGCGTCAGCACCCACTCGGCGGTGTTCGGCGACCAGATCCCGACCCGGTCGCCCTTGCGGGCACCGGCCGCGGCCAGCCCGCGGGCGCAGGCGTCGACGTCCGCGGCCAGTTCGGCGTACGTCCAGCGGCGGCCGCTCGCGCAGTCGACCAGCGCCTCCCGATCAGGAAACCGGGAGACGGCGAGATCGAAGTTGCCGCCGATGGTGTCCCCGAGCAGCGGCACCGTCGATGTTCCGGAGGCGTACGACGGCCCGCTCATCGCTAGTTGTTCTCCGCCCGGTTCGGCTTCGCCGTGGGGTGCTCGTAGCGCAGCGAGTTGGTCGGCATGGGGAAGGTGACGTCCTCACCGAACGGTGACAGCGAGCCCTGGTTCTCCGCGAGCAGCTCCGTCAGCGGCGGGCCGCCGTCCTCGCTGGCGAACCAGGTCGGTTCCGTGAGCTTGGTCTTGTTTACCTTGCCTGCCATGCCGCGCCTCCCACTCCGCACCTCGAACTGCTCAGCCGGACAATCATGCCGTACTGCGGGCGCCGTACAGCGTGTTCGTCCCGTCGGCGGTGAGCAGGACGTGCCGGCCGTCGGCGAGCATCCACAACTCGCGCCCGTCCAGGCCGAGCAGTGTCTTGGTTCGCCAGCGAGTCGTCGAGAGCAAGC
>JACCSC010000441.1 GCA_013813215.1 Geodermatophilaceae bacterium
GTCCGGGTGAGCGCCGCCGACCGCTGGCGGGAGGAACTGGCCGCGTGGGCGATCCCGCCGGAGATCCTCGCCGCCGCGCCGGAGTCGCCGTACGGCTTCCCGGCCGGGATGTTCGGCGCACCTCCCGAGCCCACCGACACCCCGTCGCACCGTCGGGCCCGCGAGGCGATGCCGGTCGGAGGCACCGTCCTCGACGTCGGTTGCGGCGGGGGAGCCGGGGCCTTCGGCGTGGTGCCACCGGCGGCCGTGGCGGTCGGCGTGGACTCGGCGGCGCACATGCTGCTGGCCTTCGCCGCCGCGGCTGGAGCGCGCGGTGTCGAGCACCGGGAGCTGCTGGGTGAGTGGCCTGCGATTGCGGCAGAGGCCGGTACGGCGGACGTCGTGGTCGCGCACCACGTGACGTACAACGTGCCCGAACTCGTGCCCTTCGCGGCCGCGTTGCACGCCGCGGCGCGCGCCCGGGTCGTCATCGAGATGACCGACGTCCACCCCTGGGTGCCGACCAACGACCTGTGGTTGCGGTTCCACGACTTGCCGCGACCGCACGGCCCGACCGCGGCGCTGTGCGCCGAGGTGCTGCGCGAGGCGGGCTACGACGTACGGGCCGAGACCTGGCAGCGGCCGTCCCGGCGGACCGACCGGGCCGCCACCGTGGCCTTCATCCGCCGCCGGCTCTGCGTCCCGGCCGAGCGCGATCCCGAGGTCGACGCAGCGTTGCCGCCGGACTACGAGTTCACGCCGCGCACAGTGGTCACGCTGACGTGGGATCCGGTCTAGTCAGAGCTTGGCGGCCAGGACGTCGATCGGCTTGATGTCCGGCGGCGAGCTGAACAGCTCGTCGGCCTTGGCCATCAGGGCTGCCGCGATCGGTCCGTTCAGGTGCGTCTGCCGGCCCTCGTCGGACGGGAACACGTCGAAGACGCCGTACGTCGAGTCGTCGATCTTGATCGCGAACCACGCGGTGGTGTCCGGCTCGTCCTGGGCCAGCGGGAGCGCGCTCTCCAGGAACGACGCGACGTCGCTCTCCTTGCCGGGCTTGGCGGTGACCGTGACGAGCAGACCCTTGGTGACCATGATCGTTCCCTTCAGCCGGGCGGATTCCCTCCAACGTAGTGCGCAGGCGACGCCGCCGAAGTGACTTCGGGACAAAGCGAAGATGAGCCTGGGTCACCTGATCGAAGTCGAGCACTGGTCAGGCGTCGGTGATGTCGCAGATCACCGCGCCGCTGGTGACCACGGCGCCGACCTCCGCCTTGAGACCGGACACGACCCCGTCCTTGTGCGCGTTGAGCGGTTGCTCCATCTTCATCGCCTCGAGGACGACGATCAGGTCACCGGCGGCCACCGCGTCGCCGTCGGAGACCGCGATCTTCACGATCGTTCCCTGCATGGGCGAGGTCAGCGAGTCGCCGCCGGCCGCTCCGCCGGCCCGCTTGCCGCCGGCCCGGCGGGGTGCCGCCTTGGTGATCTTCGCCCCGGCTCCGAGCCCGGCGGGCAGGGTGACCTCCAGCCGCCGTCCGCCGACCTCGACCACCACCGTCTCCCGCTCGGCCAGCTCCTCGCCGGCGTCGGAGGTCCCGTCGTACGGCTCGATCTGGTTGTCGAACTCGGTCTCGATCCAGCGGGTGTGCACCGTGAACGGCGAACCGTCCGGCGGCGCGAACGCCGGGTCCGAGACCACCGCGCGGTGGAACGGCAGCACGGTAGCCAGCCCCTCCACCTGCATCTCGGCCAGCGCCCGCCGCGAGCGCTCCAGCGCCTCGGACCGCGACGACCCGGACACGATCAGCTTGGCCAGCAGGGAGTCGAACGCGCCGCCGATGACCGAGCCCGTCTCGACGCCGGCGTCCATCCGGACGCCCGGCCCGGACGGCGGTCCCCACACCGTCACCGTTCCCGGGCCGGGCAGGAAACCCCGCCCGGCGTCCTCGCCGTTGATCCGGAACTCGAAGGCGTGCCCGTGCGGCTCCGGATCCTCGGTGATGGACAGCTCGAGACCGGCAGCGATGCGCAGCTGCTCGCGCACCAGGTCCAGGCCGGTCGTCTCCTCCGACACGGGGTGCTCGACCTGCAGCCGGGTGTTGACCTCGAGGAAGGAGATCGTCCCGTCGGCGGCGACGAGGTACTCCACCGTGCCCGCCCCGTGGTACCCCGCCTCGCGGCAGATCGCCTTCGCCGAGGTGTGGATCTCCGCGCGCTGTTCGTCGGTGAGGAAGGGTGCGGGCGCCTCCTCGACCAGCTTCTGGTGCCGCCGCTGCAACGAGCAGTCCCGCGTGCCCACCACGACGACGTTGCCGTGCGTGTCCGCGAGCACCTGCGCCTCGACGTGCCGTGGCTTGTCGAGGTAGCGCTCGACGAAGCACTCACCGCGGCCGAACGCCGACTCCGCCTCGCGGACGGCCGAGGCGAACAGCTCCGGGATCTCCTTGCTGTCGCGCGCCACCTTCAGCCCGCGCCCGCCGCCGCCGAACGCCGCTTTGATGGCCACCGGGAGACCGTGCTCCTCGGCGAAGGCGACCACCTCGTCAGGGCCGCTGACCGGGTCCTTGGTGCCGGGGACGAGCGGCGCCCCGGCCTTGGTCGCGATGTGCCGAGCCTGCACCTTGTCGCCGAGGGCGATGATGGCCTCCGGCGTCGGGCCGACCCAGGTCAGGCCCGCGTCGATGACGGCCTGCGCGAAGCCGGCGTTCTCCGACAGGAACCCGTAGCCCGGGTGGACGGTGTCCGCGCCCGAGTCGGCGCACGCCTCGAGGATCTTGTCGGTCAGGAGGTAGGACTCGCCCGGCGTCGCGCCTCCGAGGGCGAAGGCCTCGTCGGCCATCCGCACGTGCAGCGCGTCACGGTCCGGTTCGGCGTACACGGCCACGCTGGTCAGTCCGGCGTCCCGACAGGCGCGAATGATCCGGACGGCGATCTCGCCGCGGTTGGCGATGAGGACCTTCTGCACGCGATTCCTTCCGGTGTGCGACGGCCGTGAGTCTAGGGACTGGCCCACAGCTCGTGGATCGCGACGCCGTGCCGCGCGAGCAGGCGGCGCAGCGCCGGCAGGGACAACCCGACCACCGTCCCGTGGTCGCCCTGGATGGCCTCGACGTACGCCGCCCCACGCCCGTCGATCGTGAAAGCGCCGGCCACCCGCAGCGGCTCCCCGGACTCGAGGTACGCCGCCAGCTCGACCGGCGACGGCCGTCCGAAGTGCACCACGGTGGCCGTCGCCTCCGCGTACGACGTCCCGCCGTGGACGAGGCAGTGCCCGGTGCGCAGGGTGCCGCTGCGCCCCGCCATCCGCGCCCACCGCTCCCGCGCGTCGTCGGCGTCGCGGGGGCGGCCCAACGACTCCCCGTCCAGATCGAGCACCGAGTCGCAGCCCAGGATGAGCGCGTCGGGCCGGATCCGGGCCACGGCGAGGGCTTTGGCCGATGCCAGCCGTCCGACCAGGGTCGCCGGGTCACACGCGGGTACGGCGGACTCGTCGACGCCGCTCACGACGACCTCGGGCTCGATCCCCGCAGCCTGCAACAGGGCCAGCCGGGCCGGGGAGGCGCTGGCCAGGACGAACGGCGGTCTCACCGCCAGGTCGACGTCCGCCACACACCCGGCCCACTGCGCAGGCCGGTCCGCAGGCGGGTGGCCCGGTCCGACCAGCCCGGCCTGTGGTGGTGGGCCGGTGTCGCCGGAGTGCGGCTCAGCACGACCGCGAGCAGGGCGGCCAGTTGCTCGTCGTCCGGGTCGCCACGCACCACCCGCAGTACCGGCTCGGCCCGTTCTTCGGTCACCGCGGTTCCTCGGTCACAGCGGGATGTTCCCGTGCTTCTTCGGGGGCATCGACTCACGCTTGTTCTGCAGCAGCCGGAGCGCGCGGATGACGTAGGCCCGGGTGTACGCCGGGGGGATCACGGAGTCCACGTAGCCGCGCTCGGCCGCGACGTAGGGGTTGGCCAGGGTGTCCTCGTACTCGGTGACGTACTGCTGGCGCGCCGTTTCCGGGTCGGAGCTCTCGGCCAGCTCGCTGCGATACAGGATGTTCACCGCGCCCTGCGCCCCCATGACGGCGATCTGCGCGGTGGGCCAGGCCAGGTTGACGTCGGCGCCGAGGTGCTTGGAACCCATGACGTCGTACGCCCCGCCGTAGGCCTTGCGGGTGATGACGGTGACCTTGGGGACGGTGGCCTCGGCGTAGGCGTAGATCAGCTTCGCTCCACGCCGGATGATGCCGTCCCACTCCTGGCCCGTACCGGGAAGGAAGCCCGGTACGTCGACGAAGGTCAGCACCGGGACGTTGAACGCGTCGCAGGTCCGCACGAAGCGGGCCGCCTTCTCCGAGGCGTTGATATCCAGGCAGCCGGCAAGGACCAACGGCTGGTTGGCCACGACGCCGACGGTGTGTCCCTCTACCCGGCCGAAGCCGCACAGGATGTTCGGGGCGAACAACTCGTGGATCTCCAGGAAGTCGCCCTCGTCGAGGACGTGCGTGATGACCTCGTGCATGTCGTACGGGGTGTTCGCCGAGTCCGGGATGAACGTGTCCAGCTCGCGGTCGACATCGGTGATGCAGTCCGGGATGGACACGTCGAACTCGACGTCGTAGCTCGGCACCTCGTCCAGGTTGTTGCTCGGCAGGAACGACAGGAGCGCCTTGACGAAGTCGATCGCCTCCTGCTCGTCAGCGGCCATGTGGTGGGCCACGCCGGACTTTGTGTTGTGTGACAGCGCCCCGCCGAGCTCCTCCATCGGGACGTCCTCACCGGTGACGGTCTTGATCACGTCGGGTCCGGTGATGAACATGTGCGAGGTCTGGTCGACCATCACCGTGAAGTCGGTGATCGCGGGGGAGTAGACCGCTCCGCCGGCGCAGGGACCCATGATCAACGAGATCTGCGGGATGACGCCGGAGGCCTGCACGTTGCGGTAGAAGATCTCGCCGTACAGCCCGAGGGAAACCACCCCCTCCTGGATCCGCGCGCCCCCGGAGTCGTTCATCCCGACCAGCGGGCAGCCGTTCTTCATGGCCAGGTCCATGACCTTGACGATCTTCTCGCCGAAGACCTCGCCCAGCGAACCCCCGAACACGGTGAAGTCCTGGGCGAAGACACAGATCGGGCGGCCGTCCACCGTGCCGTAGCCGGTGACGACGCCGTCGCCGTACGGCCGGTTCTTCTCCTGCCCGAAGGCGATGCTGCGGTGGCGGGCCAGCTCGTCCATCTCGATGAACGAGCCCGGATCCAACAGCAGGTCGATCCGTTCGCGGGCGGTCATCTTGCCGCGCTTGTGCTGCTTGTCCACCGCCCGCGCCGACCCGGCGTGCACGGCCTCGTCGTTGCGCCGGATCAGGTCGGCGAGCTTGCCGGCCGTCGTGTGCACGTCGGGCTGCTCGGCAGCCTGGTCGGCCTCGAATTGGGCGGTCACGGCTGGTTAGCCTAGCCACGGTGTATGCCCACCTGGACCGGCCGCCGCTCGACTCCGCCGCGCTGTCGAAGGCGCTGGTGTACGAGGGGTCCCTGTGGTCCTCGGTGCAGGTCGTGCCGGTGACCGGCTCGACCAACGCCGATCTGATCGCGGCCGAGGCCCCGGAGGGGTCGGTGCTGGTGGCCGAGCACCAGGACGCCGGTCGCGGCCGCCTGGAGCGTCACTGGATTTCGCCACCGCAGGCTGGGCTGACCTTCTCCATCGTGCTGCGGCCGCCGGTGGCCCCGTCGAAGTGGGGGTGGCTGCCGCTGCTGGTCGGTGTCGCCCTGTGCGAGGCGGTCCGCTCGCTGGGCGAGGTGGGGGCGTGGCTGAAGTGGCCGAACGACCTGCTCGTCGGCCGGCGGCGCGACAAGGCGGCCGGCATCCTGGCCGAGGTCGCCGGTCCGGCGGTCGTCGTCGGCGTCGGGCTCAACGTCTCGACCCGCGCCGACGAGTTGCCCGCCGGCGCGACATCGCTGGCCCTGGCCGGTGCGGTCACCCAGGATCGCGACACCGTCCTGCGCGCCGTCCTGCGCGCTGTCGAGGTCCGGTATCGGTCCTGGTGCGCGGCCGAGGGGGACGCCGTCGGCTGCGGACTGCTCTCGGCGTACGTCGGGTTCTGCGACACCCTCGGCCGGGACGTGTCGGTGTCGGTACCCGGTGGTCAGTCGATCGCGGGTCGGGCCGAGGCGATCGACAGTTCCGGTCGGCTGCTCGTCCGAGGCGACGGCGTCCTGCATCCGCTCGCGGCTGGCGACGTGAGGCACGTGCGAAGCGTCGGATAGCCGGCGCCCACCATCAGCCGTGAGCGTCGGGCGGGTCGCTGCTTGGGGGGCCGGTCGCTGGTCAAACCGTCAGCGACGGCGGATGCTTCTGCGAGCGTCGTTCAGGCGCGGCGTCCCTCTCGGACCGGAGGTATGCGTGAGTATAAGCAGCGAGGAAGTGGCAGATTCGTCGACACCGGCCGGGAACACAGACGCAGGAGGGTCAGGTCGACAACCGCCCGCCAACGGCGCGGTGCAAGACCCGACCCCGGGAGAGCAGCAGCGTGACGCGCAGTCAGAGCTGACCCCGCAACGACTCGCAATGGGGCGGGACATCCTGCGCTGTCGTTCCTGCTTGTGCTCGGCACGTTCGTGGTCGCAGTCGCTTTCTACGACACCGCCTCTGATGTGACGACGGTTGTCGGGCCGATCACGACCTTGGTGGGCACATTGATTGGCGCCATCTTCGGTGTGCAAACGGCCAACCAGGGTCGGGCACGGGAGGCCCAACAGCAGCAGGCGGGCACTAATGTGGCCGTCGCAGCGGCGCTAACGCCGCCGCCGGTGGCCGGGACCCAGGAAGGAACGGCCGCTGAGTTCGGGAAGCTCCTGAGTGCCCTGAATGCCAACACCACCGCAAACGGGAATCCCCCCGAGGGGGGCTTCTGATGGCAGCCAAAGGCACGACCCCGAAACCGGTGAGTTACGAGTACCGGATGATGATGTTGTACGGCGCGCTAATCACGGTCATCGTGATCGCCGCCCTGCTCGTGGGCTGGGCCAACGATCGGATCGACGACTCGTCGAACGCACCAGGATCCGGCACGCAGACAGAGGCGCCGGCCACCGACGAAGGCGACGATCCGGCGTCGTAGCCGACGCAGGTGATTCACCGACACCACCTGCATGCCCAGCACGGTGGAAGGACGCCAGTGGCACGTTCGGCCCGCTAGGTGGCGCGTGCACCTACCGGCAAGATGCACTTACGGATGTGACCTGGGGCACGGTTGGCTGCTGACTGGAGTCATAGGCCCGCAGGGGTCGGCCACCGGACAGGGATGAGGGCAGATGACCGCAACCGCCGAAAGCCCCGAGACCACTGCTGAGGACGAGCCTGTCGTCCACATTC
>JACCSC010000513.1 GCA_013813215.1 Geodermatophilaceae bacterium
GCGACTGGCGGCGTTCCACGCCGTCAGTCCGTCGTACCTCGTCACGTCGAACGCCTCGCGCGGTACGACGGCGTCAGCGGGAGGCACATCGTGTACGGCGCGCAGCGCCGATCCCAGGTTGTGCCAGGCTTGCACGTCCATGCCGTGGGTCCAGCCGTCCGCGCCGTCGAAGAACGGGTACAGCGACCACGTCAGTCCGTCCACCCTGACGAATGCCTCCCCGGTCATCGTCGGAAGGGGTGCCACGACGGCGTCGACCCCCCTGTCCCGCAAATGCAGTAGGACGAAGTACGTGACCGGCCGCGGGTCGCCGGCTGCCAGCCGCAGCGCCAAGTCCGGCCCGTTGCCGACTCCGACGCGAAATGTCCGGGCGGCCTCGTCCAGACCGTCACTCAGCAACCTGAGCTCGGTGGCCAAGACGCCGTACCGCAGGTGCAGACCCTCGAGCAGGTCCACCTGAGGGACGGGCGGCCAGTTCAACGTGGCGACCAGGCTGCCGGCGTGGCGGAGTGCTGAAATCGGGCGCGATCAGCGGCGGCACGGACCTTGACGAGCCTTCGGGTGTCCAAGCGCTCGACCAGTCGGGCGGTAACTACGTAAGTCCAGCCGCCCGGGTCGCGGCTCTTCGTGTCGGTCGTCATCGTCTCGTCCCTTCCGCGCCCCTCGGTAGGCGCTCGCTGCTTCGGCGTAGGGGACCCAAAGGTGGTGGTTCGACACGCTGATATCGACTGACTGAAGACACAAATGATCACTGCTGTCAACAGCAGCCGCAACGGCATTCCGGTCGCCGAAGGACACGCCAATCCATCGCTTGGCCCAGTCCAGCCGGATGCCTGTCTAGGGTCCGAAATCGCAGGCGTCACCGCCGCGCTGGCTGCGGTGCTCGGTGACGCCGGCGGGCCGCCGGTCCACGCCGCCGGCTTCGCGGCGCTGGTCCGGACCGCGCGGGAGCGGGTCATCCCGCTGACCACCGAGACCGTCCTGGCCGTGCACCCGGTGATCGGGACGTCTCGTGCGCTGCAGGAGCGGCTCACCGTGATGCGCGGGCTGCCCGCCGACGTCGGGGCCGACGTCCGGGGGCAGCTCGCCGGGCTGGTCCACCCCGGGTTCGTGGCCGACACCGGGATACGGCGGCTGGCCGGGCTCCCGCGCTACCTGCGCGGGATCAGCCATCGCCTGGACCGCCTCGGCGGCAACGTCGAGCGTGACGCCCTGGCTATGCGCCGGGTGCACGCGGTGGCCGCGGAGTACCGCCAGCTCGCCGCGCAACATCCCGGCGACCCGGCGGTGGCGGCGATCCGGTGGATGCTGGAAGAGCTGCGGATAAGCCTGTTCGCCCAGCCGGTGGGGACCGCCGGTCCGGTGTCGGAACGACGGATCTACCGGGCCATGGACGAACTGACCGCCTGAACTGACTCGCCGGGCTCGTGCGGCCGGAGCCGCCGGAGCCCGGCTACAGAGCCCCGCGGCGCCAGGGGCCGGTGATGGCCAGCGTCCCCCCGCTGCCCGCCTCGTCGTACCCGAATATGTTCACGAACAGGAACTTGCCGTCGTCGCTCCAGCAGGCGCCGGCGAACTCGCTGTCGTTCATGATGTTCTCCGCGAAGCGGAAGGCCGTCCCCTGCATCGTCAGGCCGATGAGACGGTTCTTGTCCTCGCCGAAGAACCGGCTCGTGTCGTTCTGGCCGAGGTTGGCCGAGGACGCGTCGTCCTCGCACAGCACGAGGCCACCGCGTGGGCTGACCACAAGGTTGTCCGGGGAGTCGAGAACGTCGCCGTCGGGGGATTCGAACAGCAGCATCAGTTGACCACCGGACAGCCCATCGGGGATGTACTCCCAGATCTGGCCGTAGCCCTCGGCGAAGCCGTCGTCGTTGACGTCGCCGTTCTTGGCGTCCCCACCGCTCGTCGAGGCGAAGAAGATGCTCCCGGCGCCGTCCCAAGAGCCCTCGAGACGGTTGAACTTGGCTGCGCCCCGGGCGAAACCCGCCTCGAACACGGCGTTGGGGGCGTCCTCGGACGGGTTGGGCTCGAAGACGGTGTACCACCGGACGGGCATTGCCTTGCCCTGCTCCTGTCCCTCCCGCAGGTCCACCGACGGCATGTTCTGGATGCCGAGGATCTGCAGGATCCCGCCTCGGGACAGGTCCGCCGGGTTCTTGGGCAGGAAGCGGTAGAAGCCGCTGCCACGCCCGGAACCCGCGTCCTCGGTCTGGTAGATGATGCCGGTGCGGTCATCGACGGTGCACGCCTCGTGGGCGAAGCGCCCCATGGCGACCAGCGGCTGCGCACCGACCGGGGAGCCAGGTGCGGACGCCTCGAGCGGGTTGAGGTAGACGTAGCCATGCTTCTTCTCCGTGCGGGGGACCGATCCGGGCGGGTCGGAACCCAACTCCTGCTGCACGATCTCCTCACAGGTCAGCCACCCGGACTGCCGCCGAGCGACGCCACCGGCGCAGTTGACCACCGTGCCCGTCAGACTCACGTAGTCCTCGGCCAGACCGCCACTGGGCGAGAGGAACTTCTTGGCCTCGAAGGTCAACGTCGTGGTGCCGCCCTCCGCCGTCATGTCGTAGGCGTTGGGGGCAGGCTTGATCGTGAACTCACCCTGGGTGAACGGCGCTTCGCGGCTGAAGCGGATCTCCTGGTTGCGAATCAGTCGTACTCCGGTCGCCGCGTTGCCGAACGCGCCCATGCCGTCGTGCGAGCGCGCGGCGAGCCGACCGTC
>JACCSC010000018.1 GCA_013813215.1 Geodermatophilaceae bacterium
TCGCGGCGACCGCGCTGTCGGAGGCCGGCGTGGTGGCCATCTGGCCGAAGCTCGGGTTCTCCGGGATGAAGCCGGAGTCGATGACGCCGATGATGACCCGGTCGCCCGCGCGGGTGGGGCCGCCGAGCTTTGACCAGGTGCCGCCGGTGCCGGGCAGGCCGAGGAAGGTCGGCGTACCCGAGGTCTCCAGCTGTCGGACCTCGTCGGGGACGACGGGCGCGACCTCGCCGCGGCGAGCCAGTGCGGCGGCCTCGGCGCCGGTCAGCCGGGGCGGCGAGGCCCGCGACCGTGTAGTCGTATTCGTCGAGCACCTCCGCCCGCGGGGCGGCGGCCAGCACGGCGGCCCGGACCCGGTCGAGGTGCTGGCGGTAGGCCTGGACGCGGGCCCCCGCCCGGTCGATCTTCTGCCCGCCGGCCGGCGCGGTGGCGGCCAGGCCGGCGTCTCACCGGCGTACGTCGTGACCGGCTGGGCGTTGAGCATCACGATGTCGTTCGTGCGGGAGGCGTCGGCTGACGCAGGGTCCGCGATGGCAGCGGCCCCTCCCAGCGCGAGCCCTGCTACGGCGAGCAGGGCCACGCTCCTGCGCTGCCGAGAGCGCTTGATCATGCGGTGGGTCTTTCGGCGGGGGAGGATCGCTGTCGTACGCGACCGAGCGCACAATGGGGTACTGAGAGGCCCGCTGGCAAGGGCCGGCATCAAGAAAGTCCCACCAGGGTGCACTCAGGACGGCAGATTTCCGGGTCAGCGCGGGCTCCGACGGAGGATCGACGGGAGCGGGTATGGAGCCGATCGCACGGGCGCTGGACTTCCTGCGGCGTCACCCGCGCGCGGTCATGAGCACGCTACGGACCGACGGTCGGCCCGCGCTGTCTCCGGTGCTGGCCGCCGTGGACGACGAGGAGCGGGTGGTGATCAGCACGCGCGAGGCGGCGTACAAGGTCCGCCACCTGCGCCGCGACCCGCGGGTCGCGCTGTGCATCGTCACGGAGCGGTTCTTCGGTTCGTGGTACCAGGTCGAGGGCGAGGCGGAGATCGTCTCGTTGCCGGAGGCGATGGAACCGCTGGTCGACTACTACCGACGGATCAGCGGTGAGCACGACGACTGGTCGGCCTACCGGGAGGCGATGCGGGACGAGCAGCGGGTGCTGCTGCGGTTCACCGTCACCCGGGCCGGGCCGCTCGTCAGCGGCTGACGGCCGGTGCTGGAGCTGCTCGCGTTCGCCGGCACGTTGCTGCTCGTTCTGGGGCCGATCCACCTCTATCTGTGGGCCCGGCTGGTCCGGGGTCCGCTGCAGTCGGTCCCGGTGCGTCGTGGGTTCGGCGTGCTGATCGTCGTTCTGCTCGTGCTGCCGATCGTGGCGCTCATCGGCGGTCGCGGGTGGCCGTTGGCCATCGTGCGGCCGATCGAGTGGGTGGGGTTCGTCTGGATCGGCGTGATGTTCTACCTGTTTCTCGCGCTGCTCGTGCTGGAACTGCCGCGGTTCGTACTTCGCCGCCGGTTGGACCCGGGGCGGCGGCTGTTCCTCTCGCGGGCGCTGGCGGGGACGGCGTTGGTGGTGGCGGGCGGAACGTCGGCGGTCGGCGCGGTGACCGCGCTCGGTTCGGTGGGCGTGAAGCGGGTCCAGGTGCGGCTGGCCCGGCTGGATCCGTCGCTGTCGGGCTACACGATTGCGATTCTCGGCGACATCCACCTGAGCGCCTTCATCGGGGCCGGCACGTTGGCCCGGCACGTGCGCACGGTGAACTCCGCAGGCGCGGATGCGGTGGCGATCGTGGGTGACCTGGTCGACGGGTCGGTCGACGACCTCGGTCCGGCGGCCCGGGAGCTGACCGGCCTGACCGCGCCGGACGGCGTCTTCTTCGTGACCGGCAACCACGAGTACTACAGCGGTGCCGAGGAGTGGGTGGCGTTCCTGTCGTCGCTGGGAGTGCGGGTGTTGCGCAACGAGCGGGTGTCCCTGTCCCGCGGTACGGCGTCGTTCGACCTGGCCGGGTGCGACGACGTCTCGGCGTCTTCGTCAGGGGTCGTGGGTCACGGCGCGGACCTGGCGGTGGCCTTGGCCGGGCGGGACGCGTCCCGCCCGGTGGTGCTGCTGTCGCACCAACCGGTGTTCGTCTCCGTCGCCGCGGACGCCGGCGTCGACTTGCAGATCTCCGCGCACACGCACGGCGGCCAGGTCTGGCCGTTCCACTACGTCGTGCGGCTGGCGCAGCCTGTCCTGGCCGGCTTGTCGCGGGTGCGGGGCACGTGGCTGTACGTCTCGCGCGGGGTCGGATTCGCCGGGCCGCCGATGCGGGTCGGCGCGCCACCGGAGATCACGATTATCGAATTGATGTCGCCATGATTCAATTCGGATGAATTGGGGACTTCCGGGCTTGTCGAGTCGACAATCGAGCGCTAGACTTCGAACATGTGTTCGAGTACCGTGCGAGTCAATGGGGTGGCTTTGATCGAGGCCGGCCTGACCGCATTGGCCGAGACCGTTCCCGCCGAATTGATCGGGTCCGCGCTGGGCGACGAACTCGCCGAATTGCATCGGCTGTCCACGCGATTGTCAGCGGAGCTCAGCCGGCGTCTCGCGGTCTTCCACATTCGCGGCGATGCGGCGGCCGACGGCATGCTGTCCACCCAGTCGTGGCTGACCCACCGACTCCGGATGAGCCGGGCGCACGCCGGCCAGCAGGCCGCCGTCGCCGCCGTCCTGTCGAAGCTGCCCGGTACCGCGTCTGCCTACGCCGCCGGCGCGCTGTCCATCGCCCACGTAGCGGTGCTGGCCCGTGGCGCAGAACGGATAGGGATCGACACGGTGGCCGCCGCCGAGCCGATCCTGCTCGAAGCCGCCGCCGTCCTGGACCCGGCCGGGCTCCGCCGGGTCCTGACCCACCTGCGGCATGTCGTGGACCCCGACGGCGCCGATGATGACGCCGCCGCGGCGTACGAGCGGCGCGGGCTGTGGTGCTCCCCGACCCTGGACGGGATGGTCGTGCTCGACGGGCTGCTGGACCCCGACACCGGGGCCGCGCTGATGGAGGCGGTCAACTCCGGCCCGCCCCCGGCCGCCGACGACCGCCGTACGCCGGCGCAAAGCCGCGCCGACCGGCTGGGTGAGGTCGTCCGCGACTGGCTCGCCGCCGGCGACGCCACGGACAACCGCGGGGCCTCCGCGCAGGTCACCCTGACCGCCGACCTGGCCACCCTGCGCGGCGAGCCCGGCAGTGTGGCGGCGGCCCTGGACTGGATCGGCCCACTCGACCTGAGCACCGCCCGGCTGATCGGCTGCGACTGCCGGGTCACCGGCATCGTCCTCGGCGGCGACGGAACCCCGCTGAACGTTGGCTGGCGGCATCGCACCGTGACCCCCGCCCAGCGCGCTGCGCTCACCGTCCGGGACAAGCACTGCCAAGCCCTCGGCTGCGACCGACCTGCCCGCTGGTGCGACGCCCACCACGTCAAGCCCTGGTACGACGGCGGCCGCACCGACCTGAACAACCTCGTCCTGCTCTGCCGTCGCCACCACCGCGCCGTACATCGACGCAGCTGGCGGATCGAGCCCCTCGGGGGTGGCCGCTTCCGATTCCAGCTGACCACCGACCGCGCCACCGCCGACGAACCGAGCCGGAACCCGCGCGCCGGCTGAGTCGCTGCCCTGTGGAGCCGGCCCTATCGTGTCGATGCGTGGGCGCGAGCCGGCCGTCCGGCCGGTGTTCGATCACCACCAACACAGGAGACCCTGATGCTTGCCTTGCTGTCCAGCCGACTGCGGACCCTGATCATCGGTGCGCTGCTGGTCCGGCTCGCGCCGATCCTCGCCCGGGCGTTGAACTCCGCGGCGGACGGGTTGCGGCGCCAGGGCCGGGCCGGCGCGCTCGCGAGCGTGCTGGCCAAGACCGGCAATGGCCTGTCCTGGGTGGCTCGCCGCAGCGGCCGGGGCCGCCGCGCCAGAGGCTGAACTCCGGAGGCCTGCGGTCGGGCGACTCATTGAGGCTGTGGAGCACAGAAACTGTGAGACTGCGTTACCTTCGCCCGATGAAGAACATCACGGTGTCAGTGCCTGACGACGTCTACCGCGAGGCAAGGATCCGGGCCGCAGAGAGCGGGGTCTCGGTGAGTGCGCTCGTCACCGAGCACCTGCGATCACTTTCGGCGCGAAACGACGAGTTCGCTCGGTTGGAAGCACAGCAGCACCGCGTGCAGGA
>JACCSC010000020.1 GCA_013813215.1 Geodermatophilaceae bacterium
GAGACCCACCTGATCCCCATCGCCTTGCAGGTCGCGGCCGGGTCCCGGGACAGACTCGTCGTGTACGGAGAGGACTGGCCGACGCCGGACGGAACCTGCATCCGCGACTACATCCACGTGGCCGACCTGGCCGGAGCCCACCTGCTGGCGTTGGAGGGCTGCGCCGAGGGGTCGCACCGGATCTACAACCTGGGCAACGGTTCCGGGTTCTCGGTGCGCGAGGTGGCCGAGGCGGCGCGCCGGGTCACCGGGCACCCGATCCCGGTCGAGGTCGGCGAACGGCGGGCCGGTGACCCGGCCGTGCTCGTCGCCTCGTCGGAGCGGATCCGGGCCGAGCTCGGCTGGGTACCGGCCCACCCGGAGATCGACGTCATGGTCGCCGACGCCTGGGAATTCGCCCGCTCCCGCGGCTGATCACGCCGTTACGCTCCGCGGGTGCTTGCCGCAGGCTGCTCGTCCCGGCCGGTGCCGGTGGCTCCGGGCGTGGCGCTGCGGGTACTCGAGTGGCCCGGTGCCGGGCGGCCCTTCCTCCTGGTGCACGGGCTGGCCTCCAACGCGCTGCTCTGGCGCGGTGTGGCTGACGTCCTGGCGTCCTGCGGCCACCGGGTCGTCGCCGTGGACCTGCGCTCGCACGGGCAGTCCGACACGCCGCCGGAGGGCTACACGACGGACGCTGCTGCGGCGGACCTGGCCGCGCTCGTCGCCGAGCTGGAGCTGGTGGACCCGGTGCTGGCCGGCCAGTCCTGGGGCGGGAACGTCGTCCTGTCCTACGCGGCCGCGGGCCACCCGGCCCGTGCGGTGGGCTGCGTGGACGGCGGCTGGCTGCACCTGGCCGACCGGTTCGCGACGTGGTCCGAATGCTGGGCCGCGCTCGCGCCTCCGCCGCTAGACGGCCTGACCGCCGCTACCTTCGCGGCGCTACTGCGCCGGCGGCATCCTTCGTGGCCCGCGGCCGCGATCGAGGCGACCATGGCCAACCTGCGAGAGCGGCCCGACGGCCGGCTCGTCCGGCACCTGTCCCTGCCACACCACGAGAGCATCGTGCGCAGCATGTACGACGATCCGCCGCGACGGTGGTACGCGCGGGTCGGCGTACCGGTCCTGCTCCTGCCCGCCGGCGACCCGGACGGTCCGTCCGCGGCGCTCGTCGACGAGGCGGCCCGGCTGCTGTCACGGGCCAGAGTCCGGTGGTACGCCGGGGCCGACCACGACGTGCACGCGCAGTACCCGGCCGAGGTGGCCGCCGACCTGCTGAGGCTGGTGTGACCGGCCGGCTGACCATCCTGGGGTCGGGTGAGACCGCGCCGACGATGGTCAAGGTGCACCGGGCGTTGCTCGACGGGGTCGAGGGCCCGGCGTTGCTGCTGGACACGCCGTACGGCTTCCAGGAGAACGCCGACGACATCAGCCGCCGGGCGCAGCGCTACTTCGCCGAGAGTGTCGGCCGCTCCGTCGACGTGCTGTCGTGGCGGGAGGACGCGCTCGGGCGGGAGCGGGCGCTCGCCGCGCTGCGGACCGCCGGCTGGATCTTCGCGGGGCCGGGCAGCCCGACGTACGCGCTACGGCAGTGGGCCGGTACGCCGCTGCCCTCGCTGATCGGCGACGTGGTGCGCCGGGGCGGCGTCGTGGTGTTCGCCTCGGCCGCGGCGTTGACCCTCGGCTCGCACACCGTGCCGGTGTACGAGATCTACAAGGCCGGCATCGACCCGGTCTGGGCCGAGGGGCTGGACCTCGTGCGCGCGCTGACCGGGCTGTCCGCGGTGGTCATCCCGCACTACGACAACGCCGAGGGCGGGCACCACGACACCCGGTTCTGCTACCTCGGCGAACGCCGGCTGGCGCTGCTGGAGCGCACCCTCCCCGCTGACGCCTTTGTGCTCGGCGTCGACGAGCACACCGGCTGCCTGCTCGACCCGGCGGCAGCGACAGCGACGGTGGTCGGGAACGGCGTGGTGACGGTGCGCGTCGCCGGCTCGAGCCGGGTCTTCGAGGCGGGCCGGACCGTGCCCTTCGCGGAACTGCTCGACCGGTCGTCGGCCTCGGCGCCGGCGCCGGGCGTCGTGGTCGAGCCGTCCCCCGAACCCGCGCCGACGTCGTTGCTAGCGAGCGCCGATGCCTGCGAGGCCTCGTTCGCCGCAGCGTTGTCGGCGCGGGACGTCGAGGGCTGCGTGGCTGCGGTGCTCGGACTGGAGCAGGCCCTCGCCGATTGGTCGGCGGACACCCTGACCTCCGACGAGGGCGAGCACGCCCGGGGTCTGCTGCGCTCGATGGTGGTCCGGTTGGGCGAGCTGGCGATCCGTGGTGTGCGCGATCCGCGCTCGTCGGCCG
>JACCSC010000027.1 GCA_013813215.1 Geodermatophilaceae bacterium
TCGGTGGGCGGCGCACCAGTGCTGACCGAGGCGCCGACCGCGGTGAACCGCACGTACACCGGCGCGGACGGACAGGCCTATTTCGTGCCGCAGGCGAGCATCCCGCCCAAGTCGAAGTCCTCCACCACCCCCGCGGTGTTCCTGGACCACGAGCCGGAGCGGTGGGTGCTGCGCGTGACGGTCGACCTGCGCCGGCACGCCGCCGTGCCCGAGACCGCGGTCGTGCTGCCGATCAGCGAACTCGCGCTGTCGTTGACCGCGCAATCGCTCGGCTCGACGCCCATCGCGTTCGGCACGATCACCGAGCTGCCGGCGCCGGATCCGTCGGTGCTGCGCCGGGTCGAGGCGGTGGCCGAGGTCGATCGGGACCGGATCGCCGCTGTACTCAAGGAGGACTCGACGGCGGCGTTCGCCGTCTCCGCCACAGTGCACTACGCCGAACCGGGAGCGGCCGAGCCGGAACCGCCCGGCCCGCGGGTGCCCCTCGACTGGGTGACCCAGGTGCGCGACCACCGGACTCGCGCCTCCGGTATCCAGCGGGCCGGGTTCAAGCGGCTGCGGGCCAGGAGCACGGCCAGCGTGCTCGCCGCGCCGCAACGCGTCGCGGTCGGCGACCAGCTCGTCACCTCACTGGAGACCAAGGTCTTCCGCTTCCCGCAGCTGTTTCCCGCCACCCCTGCGGGCCCGACCGCACGCAGCGTCGTCGCCGCGCTGGCGGAGGGCGCCGGGCTGCTGGCCTACTACCCGACCAGCGTCCCGGCCTACCGGCCGATCTACGCCCTCGTCGACAGCGCGTTCGGCGTCGACCCGGACTCGGCGTGGCGGATCAGCCCGGCCGGCCCGTGGAAGGACACCGGCATCCCGGGGCGCTACTACCTGCTGCCCACGGAGTACCGGCTCGCCTTCGACGTCGAACAGCAACTGCCGGCGATGAACGTGCTCCTGGTCGAGAAACCCGTGGAGCCGGGAGCCCCGGCCGGATCGGCATACCGCGTCCGGGTCAGGTTCGCGATCGTCCCGTGGTTCGACCCGGCCGCGGTCGAGGCGCTGCGACAGACCATCGTGGCCGTCGAGGGCGTGACCTTTCCGGAGTTCGAGGTCGGCGGCGACGACGGGGCGACGTTCCACTCCACCGCCCTGCTGCAGGACCTCGGCGGCGCGACGGTCAGCGCCGACGGCGGCCTCGCGGTGGACACCCGCGGCTTCGAGTACGTCGTCGAAGGGACACTGGAGTACTACACGCTGCTGACCAAGCTGCTGGCGCCGGCCACCGGATCCGCGCCGGGCCTGGACGGCCACGTGCGGTGCACGCTCAAAGCCTCGGCCGACGACCCCGCACCCCAGGTCCGGGACGTCCCGGTGAAACTGCGCCTGGATCGCCCGGCTACCGACCTGCTGACGGCGCGACTGCTGCCGACACCGCCGATCACGGCCTGGCCGGCGGACTGGACACCCCCACTGTTCGCCGCGGTCTCCAGCCGGAGCGCCCTGCCGCTCGACGTCGGCACGGTGCACGCCACCCTGCTGGTCGTCGACCCGGACGTCCGGTTGCCGATCGACGCCATCACTGCCGTCGCCGACCCGGGGGCGTTCGCCCTGGGTTCGCCGGACCGCCCACCCCCTGCGCCCCGCCTCGACGAGGCACCCGCCGCCCCGCCGTACCCCGGCGAGGCGCTGGCCGCTGCTCTTGCCGACGCTGTCGGCACCACCGGGGGGACCCCTCGCGCGGAGGTACAGATGCTCCAGGACAGGCTGGCCGATCTCGGCCACGCGGTGACGGTCAGCGGCCTGCTCGATCCCGACACGACCCAGGCGGTGGCAGTGGCGCAGACCACGGCCGGACTGGCCGCGAGCGGGGCGGTCGACAAGGCGACCTGGGAGGCGCTGTTTCCAGCGGCGCCCCCTGCTCCGCCACCGATCGACGCGGGCGAGGTGCTCGTCGAGCTCACTGCGACCGAACCGGTCGATCCCCGGGTGATCGGCGCCATCTCCGCGTCCTTCGGCGGCGTGACCATGCACCTGGAAGCGGCCACCGTGCTCGAGCGGGTACACGAGCTGGCCGCGTCGGGTTCCATGCACGCCGCCCTGCGGGTCCGCTCGTACCAGCTGCAGCACCCGGACCAGTTGCCGCCCACCCTGACCGGCTTGTATGCGATCGACGTCGAGATCCGGCGCCCTGGAGGTGCTGCGGTGACGGTGTTCCTGTCGCGGGACGAGCCGGAGAAGACGGCCCAGGTCGGTTTCACCGTCGGTGACCTGCTCGGGGGGGCGACGCCGGGTGCGCCGACGTACGAGTGGCGGCGCCGCAACCAGACGTCGGCCGGAGCGGGGCCGTTCTCGGAGTGGGAGACGCTGGCCGGGACGGAGCTGTTCGTGACACCAGCGGCGTGAGTCTGCCCTTGCTTCCTGCCGCCCACCCACCGCTTGACGCGCTCAGCGTCCGGCCGGACCTTGACGGCAGGCCCTGGTTCGTCCCGATCGCGAGCATCCCGAGCACGAGCCCTACGTCGGCCACGCCGGCAGTGTTCGTGGATCGGGAGGGCGGCCGGTGGCTGCTCCGGGTCACGGTCGACCTCGACCGTCCGACCTGGGCGCCCTCCGGGGCACAACCGTTCCCGATCGGGGCGATCACCCTGAGGTTGGACTCCGATGTCCTCGGTTCTGAGCCGGTGACCTTCGATCGGGTGACGGAGGTTCCCGGGCCGGGACCGGCGCTGCACCGGTACGCCGCCGTCGCGGAGATCGACCGCGACCGCATCGCGGCAGTGCTGCGGGAGGACCAGTCCGCCCGGTTCACCGTCGCGGCGCGGGTACACCACGCGGTGCCGGCGCCGCACACCCCGCACGGGACGACCTTCGAAGTCCCGACCCCGGAACTGACCGGTGTCCCGTTGTTGCGGGCGCTGCACGAGGACCCGTCCTTCGGGGCGACGCCGGAGGCCAGTCCGAACCCGGTGCCGGCCCCGCCGGAGGTCCCGGTCCACCGCGAGACCGACGTCGTCGTCAGCGGTGAGGACGGCCTGCGGGCCTGGTTCCCGCCCGGCGTGCGGGCCAACCGGCCGATCTACGCCTTGGTCGACAGCGCGTTCGGCGTCGACCCCGCCTCCGCCTGGCGCTTCAGCCCCGCGGGGGCCTGGAAGTACTCCGGGATCCCGGGCCGGTACTACCTGCTGCCCACCGAGTACCGGCTCGGCTTCGACGACAGCCGCGACCTGCCGGCCATGGACGTGGTGCTCGTCGAGGTGACCGGCTCGGCTGCACCGGCGTACCGGGTGCGGGTCCGCTTCACGGTCCTCCCGTGGCCGGACCCGGCCGAGGTCGAGGCGCTGCGGTCCCTGATCGCCTCGGTCGAGGGGATCGTGTTCCCCGAACTCGTGGTCGGCGGCGACGACGGGGCCACGTTCCAGCCATCCGCGCTGCTGGCCGAACTCGGCGGCCAGGTCGTGGGTAGGCCCCCGGGTGAGAGCGGTGCCGGGTTCCCGGTCGACAGCCGGGGTTTCGAGTACGTCGTCGAGGGATCGGTCGAGTACTACACGCTCCTGACCAGCCTGCTGGCACCGGCTGACCGTCCGGCCCCCGGCCTGTCCGGGCGGGTGAGCTGCACCCTGCGCGGAGGGCCCGAGGATCCGGCGCCGCAGGTTCGTGACGTCCCCGTGGTCCTGCGGCTAGACCAGCCGGTGGCCGACGTCCTGACCGTGCGCCTGGCGGAGGACAGCGGCTCGGCCATCGTCTCCAGCCGCACCCAGGGTTCGGTCCTGGTGCGCGGGATGTCCGCGCGGCTGCTCGTACTCGACCCGGACAGCCGCCAGCCCACCGACGCGATCCCGACGACCTGCGAGCCCGACAGCTTCCGCGTGGAGTCCGCAGAGGTCTCCGTCGCGCTCACCCCGGCACGGCCGGTAGGGCCGGAGGTCGTCACGATCGCGGCGGCGTACAGGGAGATCACGCTGTCCCCGGATCCCGCGGTCGTGCTCGAACGGGTGCACGAGCTGTCGGCCAGCGGCCCCGTGCACTCCTGGGGTGGCCGTGCGTTGTTACCAGCTCGAGCACGCCGAGCGGCTTGCGGGCGAGCTGGTCGGGCTTGTCCTGGAAGTGCAACTCCGCCGCCGCGGCGGTGAGCCGATCACCGTCTTCCTGTCCGCCGAGGAACCCGCCAAGTCGGTGCAGGTCGCCTTCACCGTCGCCGAGCTACTGGGCGGCGCCACCCCGGGCGCCCCGTCGTACGAGTTCCGCCGAAGGAACCAGACCGCCGACGGGACCGGCGCGTTCTCCGCCTGGGAAGCGATCGCGGGAACGGAGCTGTTCGTGACGCCCGCCTGAGCGGTGGCGCGCGTCACTACGCTGAGCGCATGAGCGCGACGCCTCGGATCCGTCGCAGCCCCGCCGCACGCGACCCGGACGTGACCGTCCCGGCCGCGGCGCACGACCCGGTGGTCGGGATCGGGGTGTACGTCGACGGGGAGCTGGTCAAGTCGCAGTGCGGCTTCGTCGAGGCCGCGGCCACCGCCCGCGAGCGCGACGGCTACGTCTGGCTCGGGCTGCACGAGCCGACGGCCGAGCAGTTGGCCCCGATCGCCCGCGAGTTCGGCCTGCATCCGTTGGCCGTCGAGGACGCGGTCAAGGCGTTCCAGCGCCCGAAACTGGAGCGCTACGAGGGCATGCTGTTCGCCGTCCTGAAGACCTGTCGCTACGTCGAGCACGAGGCGCTGACCGAGAACAGCCAGGTGATCGCCACCGGCGAGGTGATGATCTTCCTCGGCGCCGATTACGTCATCACCGTGCGCCACGGCGAGCACACGCCGCTGCACGGCCTGCGGGAACGGTTGACCGGCAACGTGATGCTGCTGCGCAAGGGACCGGCGGCGGTGCTGTACGCGATCGCGGACCTGATCGTCGACGAGTACGTCGGCGTGGCCGGCCAGGTCGAGGGTGACATCGACGAACTGGAGGAGTCGGTGTTCAGCCCGCGCCGGTCCGACGACATCGGCCGGATCTACCAGCTCAAGCGCGAGCTGCTGGAACTGCGCCGCGCGGTCTCGCCGCTGGCCGTGCCGCTGCAGGTGCTGGCCGAACGTGACCTGCCTCTGGTGCCCGAGGTGATGCGCGACTACTTCCGGGACGTCGACGACCACGTCCGGCGGGTGGCCGACCAGATCATCGGGTACGACGAGCTGCTCAGCTCGATCCTGCAGGCCTCGGTGGCCCGGGTCGCGCTGGCCGAGAACGAGGACGTTCGCAAGATCTCCTCCTGGGTGGCCATCGCCGCGGTGCCGACTGCCATGGCCGGCATCTACGGGATGAACTTCGACACCATGCCCGAACTGCGCTGGCAGTTCGGCTATCCGCTGGTGCTGCTGGTCATGCTGTCGATCTGCGTCTTCCTCTACCGGCAGTTCAAGCGCTCCGGCTGGCTCTGACCCCCTTACCCCGACGATCAAGAACTTTCCCCGTGTCCTATTCGGGCGTGTCCGGGCAAATCGGACCGGACATCTTCATGATCGCCGAGGTGGGCGGGCGGCGAGGACGGCGTCGTACACCGTTCGTTTGGGTACGCCGGCGGCCCGCGCCACCGCGGCGATGGCCTCCTTGCGCGAGTCCCCCGCCGCCTCGGCCTGCGCGACCAGGTCAGCGAGCTGTGCCTCTCCCGGCGGCGGCGGTGCCGGCGCACCGGCGATGACGACGGTGAGTTCGCCCCGTACCTCGCCCTGCGCCCACTCGGCGAGCTCGGCCACTGCGCCCCGGCGTACCTCCTCGTAGGTCTTGGTCAGCTCACGGCACACCGCCGCCGGCCGGTCCGGGCCGAAGGCCCCGACCGCCGCGGCCAGCATCTCCGCGATCCGGTGGGGGGCCTCGAAGAACACCATCGTGCGACGTTCACCGGCCAGCTCGCCCAGCGCTCGCTCGCGAGCGCCGGCCCGCCGGGGCAGGAACCCCTCGAAGCAGAACCGGTCCGACGGCAGGCCGGAGAGCACCAACGCCGTCGTGACGGCCGAGGGCCCCGGCAGGCAGGTCACGGCGATCCCCGCGTCGATCGCCGCGCGCACGAGGCGGTAACCGGGGTCGGACACCCCCGGCATCCCGGCGTCGGAGACGACCAGGACGTCGTCACCGGCGCTCAGGCGGGCCAGCAACTCCGGCGTACGGGAGGCTTCGTTGGCTTCGTAGAACGACACGATCCGGCCGCTGATGCGCAGGTCGAGGTCGCTGGCCAGCCGGCGGACCCGGCGGGTGTCCTCGGCCGCCACCACGGCCACCGACCCCAACGCCACACGCAACCGAGCCGACGCGTCGCCGGCCTGCCCGATCGGGGTCGCGGCCACGACGAGCCGGCCGTCGCGGGACTCGCCACCGGCCGACACGCCGCCAGCCTACGATCGGCGCGTGGTGATGACGGGGATCGAAGTGGACCCCGCCGTCCCCGAAGCGCCGCCCGAACCGCCACTGCGCCCGCTGTCCCGGCGGGACCGGCTCATGGTCGTCCTGCCGAGCGACCGGGTCACCTCATGGGTCTGGGTGCTGGGGCTCGCCCTGCTGGCCTTTGCCGTCCGGCTGTTCCGGCTGTCCTACCCGTCGGACCTGATCTTCGACGAGGCGTACTACCCGCCCGAGGGCAACGAACTGCTCGACTTCGGCTACGAGTACAACCGCGGCTACACCTTCATCGTCCATCCGCCGCTGGGCAAGTGGTGCATCGCCGTGGGCGAGTACCTGTTCGGGTACAACTCGCTGGGCTGGCGGATCCCGTCGGCCGTGGCCGGAACAATCGCGGTCGTCCTGCTGGCCCGGATCGTCCGGCGGATGACCCGATCGACCCTGCTCGGCCTGGTCGCCGGCCTGCTCCTGGCCTTCGACGGCTTGAGCTTCGTACTCAGCCGAACCGGCCTCCTCGACATCTTCCTGCAGCCGTTCCTGCTGGCCGGCTTCGCCTGCCTGCTGGTCGATCGCGACCGGTACCGGACGCGACTGGCCGCCGGCTTGGATCGCCTGGGCACGCTCGGACCGCGGATCGGACCGCGCGGCTTCCGGCTCGCCGCCGGGGTGTTCTTCGGCCTGGCCTGCAGCGTCAAGTGGAGCGGGGTCTACTTCCTGGCCGGGTTCGCGATCCTGTCGCTGCTGTGGGACCGGGCCGCCCGCCGCTCAGCCGGCGTGGGCCGTCCGACCCGCGGAGTCGTGCTGCGAGACCTGCCCGGGGCGGCGTGGGCGTACGGCGTCGTACCGGTGCTCACCTACCTGGTGACCTGGACCGGCTGGTTCCTGGGCGAGTCCGCCCAGGGCCGGCACTGGGCTGCGGCCAACCCCGACACGTCGTACCCGTTCATCCCGGGCGCGCTGCGCTCGCTGTGGCACATGCACGGCGAGATGCTTGCGTTCCACAGCGGGCTGTCCTCGCCGCATCCCTGGGAGTCCAAGCCCTGGTCCTGGCTGGTCGACGGCCGACCGATCCTGCTATGGAACCCGCAGGGACTGACCGACGGCAGCGGCGGCCAGCTCGTGCGCTACATCCTGATGGTCGGTACGCCGGCGCTCTGGCTGGTCTTCGCGCCGGCCCTGCTGTGGATGGTGTGGCGGCTGCTCGCGCACCGCGACTGGCGAGCGGGCGCGGCGCTAGTCGGGATCGCGGCCGGCTGGCTCTCGTGGTTCGTCAATCTGGAACGCACCATGTTCATCTTCTACATGGCGCCGGTCGTGCCGTTCTTCGTCATGGCGGTGACGCTGGCCCTGGGCGACGTCCTCGGACGGGCGTCGGACGGACCGATCCGACGCCAGCTCGGCCTGGGGGCGCTGAGCCTGTACGTCGGGCTGGTCCTGGTGAACTTCGGCTACTTCCTACCCGTCCTGACCGGGATGCCGCTGTCCTACGACGACTGGCTGGCCCGGATGTGGTTCCCGTCCTGGTTCTGACCGGCTAGGAGGTCCCGGCCGGGGTCAGCGTGGCCGTGGTCGTCAGCTCCTCGCCGTCGCGCAGGTAGGTGATGGTCACCTCGTCGCCCGGCCCGTGGGACCGGATCGCGACGATCAGGGTGTCGACGTTCTCCGTCGGGCGACCGTCGACCGCGACGATCACATCCCCGGCCTGCAGCCCGGCGGCGTCCGCCGCGCCCCCGGATGTCACCGTGCGCAGCTGCGCGCCCGCCGTCTGCTCGTCGGCGTAGTTGCCGGCCTCGACACCGAGCTGGGCGTGGATCGCCACGCCGTTCTGGATCAGCTGGGCAGCGACCTGCCGGGCGGTGTTGCTCGGGATCGCGAAGCCGACGCCGATGTTCCCGGCGCTGGCGTCGGACACGGTGGCGATGGCCGAGTTGATGCCGATCACGTTGCCGTCGGCGTCGAGCAACGCGCCGCCGGAGTTGCCCGGGTTGATCGCGGCGTCGGTCTGGATCGCGTCGATGACGGCCTGGCTGTCGGTGTCACCGGTCCGCACGGGGCGGTCCACCGCACTGACGACACCGGAGGTCACGGTCCCGTCCAGCCCCAGCGGCGACCCGATGGCGATCACGAGCTCGCCGACGACTACCTCGTCGGAGTCGGCGAAGCTGGCCGCCCGCAGACCGGACACGTTCTCGGCCTGGATGACGGCGATGTCGGTGCTCGGGTCGGTGCCGACGACGGTGGCGGCGGCCTGCGTGCCGTCGGAGAACTCGACAGTGATCGACCCACCCCGGGCGGCGGCGACCACGTGGTTGTTGGTCAGGATCGTTCCATCGCTGGTCAGGATGACGCCCGAGCCGGATCCGGCGGCGCTGGCGCCCCGGACGTTGATCGTCACGACGCTGGGCGTGACGGCGGCGGCGACCGAGGCCACGGTGTCCTCGTCCGACGGTGACAGGACGGTCTGCGTCGTCGTACCGCCGGCCGTGGTCACGGACGCCGGTCCGTCGGCGAGGCTGACGCCGAGCGCGGCGCCCGCACCGCCGGCCAGGAGCGCGACGGCGGCGGTGACGGCGACGAGGCCGGTGCCCAGTCGCCTCCGGGGTGGCTCGGGGGGAGCGGGGTACGACGTCGTGGTCGGGTGGGGGTACGGGAAGTAGCTGGTCATGGTGGCGACAGTGCCCGCGGGGACTGAGAGGTTCCTGGCCGCCGGCTGTGAATCTCCTGTGTCCTGTCGGGCACGAGGGCCGCTGCGGCGAGCAGGACAGCGGCCGCGCCCAGCGCGAGTCCGGCGACCACGTCGGACAGGTAGTGCACGCCGAGGGCGAGCCGGGTCCAGCCGATCAGCACCGCGCCGAGAACGGCTACCGTCGTCACCGCTGTCCGCCACCGCCTCGACGCGTGCGGCAGGAGCAGGACGAGGAGCAGGCCGGCCAGGACCGCGCCGCCGGAGGCGTGCCCGCTCGGGAACGACCAGTCGCCGGCGGTCACCGTCGTTCCGGCGTACGACGGGCGGGGTCGGTACGTGATGTCCTTGAGGAGTCGGTTCAACGGCGCGATCAACAGCGCCGGCACGGCGACGAACGCGGCCAGCCGGAAGCGTCGGAACCAGAGCAGGAAGCCGGCGACAGGCACCAGGATCGGGTATCGCACGTCCTCGGCGCCGGGCGCGGTGAGCACCTTCAGCGCGGTGATCTCCGGCCCGCTGCCGTGGAAGACCAGCACCTCGCCGACCGCCTCGTCGACCTCGGTGAGTCCGGTCGTGGCTTCCAGAACGACGAGGAGAGCGACGAGCGCGAGCAGGGCGGTGGCCCAGACCAGCAGCCGGCGAGCTAGCAAGTCGGCCCGCGGGTGCCCGCGGCGGCCGACAGCATCAAGCGCAGCACTGCGACCTCGATCGCGCCGTCCCGGCGGTAGCCCGGTATGTCGCACGCCGCCGCCTCGACCGGATCGTCGACCTCCTGGAACGTGTGGACCAGGAGTCGCGTGGAGGAGAAGAGGGCATCGGTGACCGGGTGATCGATTATGTCCGGGGAACGCACCGGATTGCTCACCTCGCCGACGGGGGGCTGGGCGCCGCGCGAATGTCGAGGCGTACGCCGTACCGGATCGACGGAGCGACCGTGCAGTGCAGGCCGAGATCGAGCGGGAAGCGGCAGTTGTCCCGGTCGTGCTGACTCAACAGGTCAACGTGAGCCGGCGCGGAGTCGAGTTTGCGATACAACGTGGGCTGCACGACCGTCAGGCTGCCTGGTTCCACCTTGGATCGCCAGCCCCGTTCCCAAGGGCCCCGGGGATCGGCGTTCGCCGGTGGACTGATGCCTGCAGGTGTCAGCTGCGGACTGCCTGGCCGAGAGCGGCAGCGGCGGCGGCCAGTCGCTGGTCGAAGGTAGCGACGGTCGCCTGAACGCTCGCGGCCGCGAGCAGAACGGAACAGTCCGGCAGCCGAAGTCGGGTGTCGGCGCGCAGCGACGCCAGTTCTGAGGGTGCGGCTTTGTCGAGCGGGATCGAGGTCACGCCTAGGTCGCGCAGTGCCGCCTGCGCCTGCGCCATTCTCCCCACGCGAGCCGGCCCGACGAGGACCTCGGCCAGGGTGAGCGGGCTGGCGGCCAGTTGCTCATCGGCGACGTCGAGGAGGAGCCAGGTAGCTCGGTCGTGATGGGCGTCAGTCGCTTCGAAGTGCGCGATGAGCACACGTGCGTCGAGGACGATCACGCAGGCCAGTCGTCGCGCAGACGCTCGAGGTAATCCGGCTCGTAGGTTCCGGCTAGTGCTCCGCTGGTCCGCCGGATGGCCGCCCGGCGTTCTTGCCGGTTGCTGTCAGCCTCGTCCAGCAGGGCCTTGTGCCCGTGTTCGACCAGATGCAGCAGCAGCTTTCCGCGACGCCCCTTGTCCTCCGGCCAGCGGCTGGCGGCGTCGTCGAGAGCCCGCGCTACCTGATCGGTCTCAGTGACCAGGTGCCGCGGCCTCGTCGTGGGCATGGGCCCGACGGTATCACCGCACCACAGGTGTTACACCTCCACGCGGGTCAGGCAGACCGGCGTACAACGCTCCGGGAACCTGACTGCTGGCAACGGGTTTGGTGGGCCTCACAGGAGCAAGCTCGAAACACTCAGCCCTGGTCAGACGGCTGGCAGCCTCTCTGCCCACCCTGCTGGCGGGCGGGAGGCGGGTCTCGGTGAAGGCGGTCAGGGAGCGGCAGGTCCAGCGCCGGCTGACGGCCGAGCAAGTCGACCAGCTTTGCTCTGAGTACCGCGCCGGCGCCAGCATGAAGGACCTCGCGAAGCAGTGGCGTCTGCACCGCACGACGGTGGCCGCGCATCTGCGCCGGGGCGGTGTGGCGCTACGGCGACAAGGCGTGCCAGACGCCCGACTGAGTGAAGCCGTCCGACTCTATGGCGAGGGCTGGTCCTGTCAGCGGCTGGCCGAGCGGCACAGCTGTGACGACGAGACGGTGCGGCAGGCGCTCAGGCGCGCGGGCGTGCCGCTTCGGGCGCCGTGGGAGCGGTGACCCCGCGCAGTCAGGTAGAGCCACCCGGGAAGGGGCACGCGTCTCTTCGCACTACCGCAAGCTCCGCCGATACGCTGCATGACATGTCGAGCGGCGTCCGCTTCCTGCATTCGCGGGTCGGGGCGCAGATCGCTACAGGACGCAGGGGACCGGGCCGCCGCTGATCATCATCCCACCGTGGATCAACCACCTCGATGCGATAACGGCGATGTCCGGTTACCGACAGTTCAACGACGCGGTAGCCGCCCAACACACGGTGGTGCACTACGACCGCTGGGGAACTGGTCTCTCGGACCGGGACAGGCACGACTTCTCGCTCAAGGGCGAGGTCCAGGTCCTCACGGATGTGGCCGACCACCTTGGTCTTCGCCGGTTCGCGTTGATGGGTCCGTCGCGTGGGGGACCGGTGGCGGTCGCCTTCGCCCACGGCGAGGCACGCCGGGTGTCGCACCTGATCCTGTACGGCACGGGGGGCGGCCCTCTGCACGATGCACAGACGTGGCCGCCGCTGCGGGACCTCATGCTGGCCAACTGGCCGGCGGCGACCAAGGCGATCGCCGCCCTGGCGACACCCGGGTGCAACGGGAGGGACGTGGAGGCCTTCGCGGCGCTGATGCGAGCGGCCGCGACGCCGGAGATGACGGCATTCCGGTCTTCACCGTGGCACGCATCTCGTCGTACCAGGTCGCCTTGCGATGGGCACCGCCGCGTCTTCCATCACGCCGTACTCGGCCACCATCAGCGGCTTGGGCATGTCGCCGCCCAGGCGTACCACTTGGCGAAGATGGTCTGGAAGCTGTTTAACTTCGCTCCGGGCTTGCCTGGAGCGCAGTTGTAGCCATCGGCGGCGATCCAGTCGACCTGGTCGTGGCCGGGATAGAACGCCTGCGGCGACGGGGTGGAGACGACCCGGAACGAGTATGCCGTCGTGGTGAACATCCAGACGACGTTCGTCGC
>JACCSC010000043.1 GCA_013813215.1 Geodermatophilaceae bacterium
CCCGATGGAACTGCGCCGGAAGAACTGGATCAAGCACGAAGAGTTCCCGTTCACCACGGTCGCGGGCCTGACCTACGACAGCGGCAACTACGAGGCCGCGACGGACAAGGCCCTGCAGATGATGGGGTGGGACGAGCTGCGCGCCGAGCAGAAGCAGCGGCGCGAGTCGAAGGACCCGGTGCAGCTCGGGCTGGGCATCTCGACGTTCACCGAGATGTGCGGCCTGGCGCCCTCGCGGGTGCTGGGCTCGCTGTCCTACGGCGCCGGCGGCTGGGAGCAGGCCTCGGTCCGGATGCTGCCCACCGGCATGGTCGAGGTGGTGACCGGTACGTCGCCGCACGGCCAGGGCCACGTCACCTCGTGGAGCCAGATCGTCGCCGACCAGCTCGGCGTTCCGTTCGAGAACATCGGCGTCGTGCACGGGGACACGTCCTCCTCTCACAAGGGACTGGACACCTACGGCTCCCGCTCGCTCGTGGTCGGTGGCATCGCCGTGGTCAAGGCCGCGGAGAAGGTCGTGCAGAAGGCCAAGGTCATCGCCGCCCACCTGCTCGAGGCCAGCGAGGACGACCTGGAGTTCAAGGACGGGTCGTTCAGCGTCCGGGGTACGCCGGATAGCAAGCTGTCCATCCAGGAGATCGCGCTGGCCACCTTCGCCGCGCACAACCTGCCCGACGGCGTGGAGCCGAGCCTGGACTCCGACGCGACGTTCGACCCGGAGAACTTCTCCTTCCCGCACGGAACCCACCTGTGCGCCACCGAGGTCGACACCGACACCGGCCGGGTCACCATCCGCAAGTACGTCTGCGTGGACGACATCGGCGAGGTCATCAACCCGATGATCGTCGAGGGTCAGGTGCACGGTGGGCTCGCCCAGGGCATCGCGCAGGCCCTGTTCGAGGAGGCCATCTACGACGCCGACGGCAACCTGACCACCGGGTCGTTCGTGGACTACCTGGTGCCCTCGGCGACGGACCTGCCGCACTTCGACACCGACCGCACGGTCAGCCCCTCGACCAGTAACCCGCTGGGTGTCAAGGGGGTCGGGGAGGCCGGCTGCATCGCCTCGACACCGGCCGTGGTCAACGCAGTCGTCGACGCGCTGCGTCACCTCGGCGTCGACGACGTCCTGATGCCGATGACGCCGGAGCGGGTGTGGCGGGCGGTCCGGGACGGCTCCAGCGGCGGCGGGCGGGCCGCCGAGGGCTCGATCGCCTACTCCGCCACCGCAGACACCGAGGAGAGTGCACTGTGATCCCCGCGTCGTTCGAGTACGTCCGCCCGTCGTCCGTCGACGAGGCGTTACAGGCGCTCGGGGGAGGCGGCGACGTCAAGCTGCTCGCCGGTGGGCAGTCGTTGATCCCGGTCATGCGCCTGCGGCTGGCCGCCCCGGACACCGTGGTCGACCTGGCCCGGATCCAGGAACTGCATGGCGTACGGGACGACGGCGACGCCATCGTGATCGGCGCCATGACCACGCACGACGAGGTGCTCAAGGACCCGTTGATCCGCGAGCACGCAGCCCTCGTCATCCAGGCGACGGAGACCATCGCCGATCCGCAGGTGCGCCACCGCGGCACGTTCGGCGGCGCGCTGGCCCACGCCGACCCGGCCGGCGACCTGCCGGCCGTGGCCCTGGCGCTGGACGCGGAGTTCGTCATCGCCAGCTCCGGCGGGCGGCGCACGGTGCCGGCGAAGGACTTCTTCGTCGACTACCTCACCACCGTCATCGGGGAGGACGAACTGCTCGTCGAGGTCCGCATCCCCAAGCTGTCCGGGGAGTGGGGCTCGCACTACGAGAAGTTCAACCGGGTCGCGCAGGCCTGGTCGATCGTGGCGGTCGCGGCGGTGGTCCGCCGCGAGAACGGCGGCATCGCCGAGGCGCGGGTCGGCCTGACCAACATGTCGTCGGTGCCGGTGCGGGCCTCCGCCGTGGAGTCCGCGCTGGTCGGCAGCGGTGACGCCGACGCCGTCGGGGCGGCGGCCGAGCACGCCGCCGAGGGCACCAACCCGACCGACGACCTCAACGCCAAGGCGGACTACCGTCAGCACCTGGCGAAGGTGTTGACCAAGCGGGCCGTGCTCGCTGCGGCCGGCCTGGACTAGACACACCTCAACCTGTCAGTGGTTGCGCGTCACCCATGACGCGTAACCACTGCCAGGTTGCCCATCTGGGGAGGATGCGACATGCAGCTCGAGCACTCGTTCACCGTTCCGGTCGGCGTCGAGCAGGCCTGGGAGGTGCTCCTGGACATCGAGCGGATCGCCCCCTGCATGCCCGGTGCGGTCCTGGACTCCGTCGACGGCGACGCGTTCACCGGCCGGGTGAAGATCAAGCTCGGCCCGGTCAACCTCACCTACAAGGGTTCGGCCAGCTTCGTAGAGAAGGACGAGGCGGCCCACCGGGTGGTCATCGACGCCAACGGCAAGGACTCCCGCGGCAACGGCACCGCCGCGGCCAAGGTGACCGCCACCCTGGTCGGGCAGGGTGAATCCACCGAGGTCAAGGTGCTCACCGATCTCAACATCACCGGCAAGCCGGCGCAGTTCGGCCGCGGCGTGATGGTGGACGTGGGCAACAAGCTGATCGGTCAGTTCGCCAGCTGCGTCGAGGGCAAGCTGAGCGGCGGAGGCGACGAGCCCGAGCCGCCTGCCGTCGCCACCCCGGCCCCGGCACCCGCGGCGGCACCGGCCGCGGAGTCGGCACCCGCGGCGGCAC
>JACCSC010000069.1 GCA_013813215.1 Geodermatophilaceae bacterium
ACGGCGTGGATGTCGCTGTACCACGCGATGAACGCCGAGGAGGACCGTCGCAAGTTCTCGGTGTCGACGCTGCGGCGGATCCTCCGGTTCGCCCGACCGCACCGCCGCGACCTGAGCTGGTTCCTCGGCTTCAGCGTCGTATCGGCCGTTCTGGTCGTGGCCACGCCCGTGCTGGCCGGTCGGGTGGTGAATGCGATCGACCGCGGTGACCTCGATGTCGTCCTCACCCTGTCGGTGGTCATCGCGGTCATCGCGGTCCTCGAGGCGGGCGTCGGGCTGGTGAGCCGGTGGCTCTCGTCGAGGGTGGGCGAGGGGCTGATCCTCGACCTGCGGCGGGCGGTGTTCACCCATGTCCAGCGGATGCCGGTCGCCTTTTTCACCCGGACGCGGACCGGCGCCCTGGTCAGCCGGCTGAACAACGACGTGATCGGCGCCCAGCGCGCCTTCAGCGACACATTGTCCGGGGTGGTGACCAACCTGGTCGCCCTCGTCCTGACCCTGTTCGTGATGCTGCAGCTGTCCTGGCTGGTCACCGTGTTGTCCCTGATCCTGCTGCCGGTGTTCGTGCTACCCGCCCGGCGGATGGGCCGACAACTCGCGGCCATGGAGCGCGAGGCGGCCAACCACAACTCGACGATGACCACCCAGATGACTGAGCGGTTCAGCGCGCCGGGGGCGACCCTGGTCAAGCTGTTCGGGCGGCCGGCCGACGAGGAGGCCGAGTTCACCGGGCGGGCCGCGCGGGTCCGCGACATCGGGGTGCGGACCGCGGTCTACCAGTGGGTCTTCGTCACCGCGCTGCTCCTGGTCTCGGCCTTGGCGCTGGCCCTGGTGTACGGCCTGGGCGGCTACCTCGCGGTGCGCGGAGACATGAACACCGGGGACGTGGTGGCGCTGGCGCTGCTGCTGGCCCGGCTCTACGCCCCGCTGACCGCGTTGGCCAGCGCCCGGCTCGAGGTGATGACCGCGCTGGTCAGCTTCGAGCGGGTCTTCGAGGTGCTCGACCTCGTCCCGCTGATCACCGAGCCGGACGATCCGCGCCCGGTGCCGGACGGCCCGGTCGAGGTGCGCTTCGACGACGTCCGCTTCAGCTACCCGCCCGCGACCGCGGTGTCGCTCGCCTCGCTGGAGGAGGTGGCCACGCTGGACGCTCGCGGTGGGGAGGAGGTGCTGCACGGCCTGACGTTCACCGCCCGACCCGGTCAGCTCATCGCGCTGGTCGGGGCCTCTGGGGCGGGCAAGTCCACCCTGGCCGCGTTGACCAGCCGGCTGTACGACGTCGACAGCGGCTCGGTGCGGCTGTCCGGGGTCGACCTGCGGGAGCTGTCGTTCGACTCGATTCGCGACACGATCGGCATGGTGACCCAGGACGGTCACCTGTGGCACGACACGATCGGGGCCAACCTGCGCTTCGCCCGGCCCGAAGCGACCGACGAGGACCTATGGGACGCGCTGCGCCGCAGCCGGTTGGAGCAGCTGGTCCGTTCCCTGCCGGACCAGCTGGACACGATGATCGGTGAGCGTGGCTACCGACTGTCCGGCGGCGAGCGCCAGCGGCTGACCCTGGCCCGGTTGCTGCTGTCCCGACCGCGGGTGGTGATCCTGGACGAGGCGACCGCGCACCTGGACTCACAGTCCGAGGCTGCCGTCCAGGAGGCGCTGGTCGAGGCGTTGGCCGGCCGCACGTCGCTGGTCATCGCCCACCGACTGTCCACGATCCGGGCCGCCGACGAGATCCTGGTCATCGACGACGGGAGCATCGTCGAACGCGGCAAGCACGCCGACCTGCTGGCCAGCGGCGGCCGTTACGCCGAGCTGTACCGCACCCAGTTCGCCGACCCGACGCCGGTGCCCGCCGGCGCCTGAGCGCAGCGCGCGGGCGCCACCGAGCTCACGAACCCTGGGGCAGCTGCGGTGACCCGGGCGCGGCGCCGGGCGGCGGGGGTGGCGGCGAATCCGGCGGGCGCAGCGCGTTCGGCGTGGGCGCCACGTCCTGCTTGGCCGCGGCCAGGCTGGGCACCGAGACTCCCGAGGGCGTGGTGTCGCTCATCGGCGTCTCGGCCTCGGGCTGCTGGGCGGCCGGCGCGAGGTTGGAGTCGAACCACCCCCCGGTGTCGATCGGCTCGGACTCCTCACGTCGGGTGGTCCGCTCGGCCCGCAGCCACGCCGGAGCGCCGTCTCCGGAGCCGCCGGAGTCACCGCCCGAACCGCCTCCGACGGCGCGCCCCAGCCCCTCCAGTGCGCGGCTGAACTCGCTGGGGACGATCCACATCTTGTTCGAGTCACCCTTGGCGATCTGCGGCAGCGTCTGCAGGTACTGGTAGGCCAGCAACTGCGGGTCCGGGTCACCGGCGTGGATCGCGGCGAACACGGTCTCGATCGCCTTGGCCTGGCCCTGGGCCTCCAGGAAGCGGGCGGCCCGCAGGCCCTCCGCGCGCAGGATGGCGCCCTGCCGCTCGGCTTCGGCGTTGAGGATCGTGGCCTGCTTGTTGCCCTGCGCCTGCAAGATCTGCGACTGCTTCTGACCCTCGGCCGTCTTGATCGTCGACTCACGCATGCCCTCGGCGTTCAGGATCATCGCGCGCTTGTCGCGGTCGGCCTTCATCTGCTTCTCCATCGACTCCAGGATCGTCCCCGGTGGGTCGATGGCCTTGATCTCCACCCGGGCCACCCGGATCCCCCACGAACCGGTGGTCCCGTCGAGCACCGCGCGCAGCTGGGAGTTGATGGCGTCTCGGCTGGTCAGCGTCTCCTCGAGGTTCAACCCGCCGACGACGTTGCGCAGGGTGGTGACGGTGAGCTGCTCCATGGCCTGGATGTAGTTCGCGATTCCGTACGTCGCGTCCCTCGGGTCGGTGACCTGGAAGTAGACGACGGTGTCCATGCCGACGTTCAGGTTGTCGGCGGTGATCACCGGCTGCGGCGGGAAGGAGACGACCTGCTCGCGCAGGTCGATCCGCGCGCGGACCCGGTCCACGAACGGCACGAGCAGCGCCAGGCCGGGCGTCAGCGTCCGGTTGTAGCGGCCGAGCCGCTCGACTACCGAGGCGGTCGCCTGCGGCACGATCCGCACGCTGCGGGCCAGCACGAAGAGGATGAAGACGAGAATCACCCCGAGGGCGATCAGTGCTTCCACAGCAGTGGTTTCCCTTCTGTTAGACCATGTCGCCGGACACCACCGCGGTGGCGCCGCGGATCGCCATGACACGGACCGTGCTACCGACCTCGAACCGGTCCGGTGGCGTCTGCGCCACGGCCGACCACTCGTCGCCGCCGATCTTGATCCGGCCGCCGTGCTCGTCCACGGGCTGTGACACCACGCCCAACCGACCGACGAAGACCTGGGCGCCGTCGATCTGATCCGGCGAGCGGTCGCGCAGGTGCCGCGCGGCGACCGGGCGGACCAGCACGAGCAGGCCGAGGGACACCACGATGAAGGCGATCAACTGGGCCGGGACCGGGAAGCCGAGCAGGGCCACCCCGGCCGTGGCCAGGGCCGCGCCGCCGAACATCAGCAGCACCAAATCCAGGGTCAACAGCTCGGCACCGCTCAGCAGGCCGGCCGCGATGAGCCAGATCAACCACGCGGGCATACCGCCATCCAACCATCCGGGCACCTGCCGACCGTCCCGCAAGCAGATGAAAGGCCTCTCACGCCGCCCTCATCACGGTGCCATCTGAGTCCCCCACTGTAGGTCTCAGCGCGAACACGAGGTTCGCACCGCACCAGCCGGCAGACACCCCGTCCGCCCTGATCGCAGGAGGACCACATGGCCCGCTCAGGCATCTTCGCCGCCGTCACCCCCGCCGCCACCGTCTCCGGACTTCGCAGCCGCAGCCGCAGCCGGCGCCGGTTCCCCCGGCGGCGTCGCAGCCGCACCAGCCGCGGCTGAGTCAGCCGGTGATCCCAGCGAATGGCCCCCGACGCGACTCCGCGGCCAGCACCAGCGGCACCCGGGCGCGGCGGGGGCTGTTCGCTGTCCAGCCGCTGCGCGCCGTCGCCAAGATCCTGACCCCGGTCGGTGACGGCGCAGCGATCGTCGAAGCCGCCCCCGCCGTGCCGGTCAAGACCATCATCCGGCGGTTCTGGCCCGACCTGCGACCCGATAGGTGGCTGCTCCTGGCCGGGCTGGTCGCAGTGGCCCTGCTCCCTGCCCTGCAGGCGGCCGAGATCTGGCTGTTCCAGATCCTGGTCGACAGCGTGCTCGTCCCCCAGGTGCTCGGCCCGCTCGTCGGCATCTCGATCGCCTTTGTCGTCCTCAACATCGCCTCCGGAGGACTGTCCTACGCCGATGACTACCTCGCCGCCCGCGTCGGCGGCGCGTTTCTGCTACGACTGCGCAGCCGGCTGTTCTCCCACCTGCACCGGCTGTCCCTGCCCGCCCTGGACCGCCGCCGACTCGGCGACCTCGTCTCCCGCCTCAGCGGTGACGTGGCCGCCATCGAGTCGCTGTTCGTCTCGTCGCTGACCAGCGCGGTCTCGGCCACCTTCCGCGTGCTGTTCTTCGGCGTCGCCATCTTCGTCATCGACTGGCAACTCGCGCTGGCCGCCGTCGTACTCGCCCCGCTTTTCTGGTCCCTGGCCCGGTTGTTCGCCAATCGGCTGAAGCAGGCCTCCCGGGAGAAGCGGCGGCGTACCGGGTCATTGTCCTCGGTCGCCGAGGAGTCCCTCGGCGCCGCGGCTCTCGTCCAGAGTCACGCCATGCAGGACGAGGAAAGCCGCCGCTTCGACGAGCAGGCCACCGACGTCTACCAGGCCGAACTCGCCGCCGCCCGGCTGCGTGGCGCCTACCCCGTCGTCATCGACTTCTTCGAGCTGCTCGGCGTGCTCGCCGCC
>JACCSC010000081.1 GCA_013813215.1 Geodermatophilaceae bacterium
GTCTGCGTGGGCACGTACAGCAGGTGGCCGACGAGCGTTCCGGTCTTGAACAGGATGGGATCGCTCGGCAGGCAGGCACTGGTTGGACTGACGTAGGAGAACGTCGAGGTGACGGCGTCGCCCTCGAGCAGGGTCACCATGCCAGCGCCGTAGCCGTACCAGTCCTTGTCGAAGTCCAAGGCTGAGCGTTCGCTGCGTTGGCGTCCCCCCGTGACACACAGGGTGGCCGATCGCCACGGATCGGCGCCCCCCGCGCGGCTCACGCTGGGGTCTCCCACGGAAGCTCCCGGCCCAGGTATTCGCCCAGCCGGGAATTCAACGGGGCAAAGTACTCCAGCAGCGTGCTGCGAGCGCCCTCGGACATCGTGGCCGGACCCGAGGCCATGCTGTTCGGACCGAGGTCTGCCGGCGCCCAGGGTGTCAGGCCCAAGAACTCGACCACGCGCGCGACGGTGGCGGTGGGGGCAGCGAACATGTCCTCGGCGATCAGAACCATCACGCGTGCGGGATCGATGTGTTGGTACAGGCGCTCCAGCTGTTCTTGATACCTGCCTCGCGCGCGGTAGGCGTGATGCCGCCACGCGTAGCTGACATAGTCCGGTTCCTCGACCAGCCGCTGCAGCTCGCCGGCCGTACGTCCCAGCTCGAGGGCCAGCGCATCGTCAAAGCTGCGAGCCGGTTCGTGTGACAACCGACGCTCGTGCAGATACTGGGAAAAGGCGCGCCGTACCGGATCGCGCAGCAGCACGATGACCTTCACCTCGGGAAGGGCGGCGGCGATGCGCGAGGCCGCCAACGGATGGAACAGATAGTTGGGGGTCGCTTCCCCGCACATGACGGATCCGTATCGGGCCACGGCACTCATGGCGGGGAAGAAGCCGCTGTACCACTCGGGGCCCTTGCGGAAGTGATCGGAGAAGTACTGGATCTCCTTGGTGAGTGCTGCGACGACCTGCGGGTGGCCCAAGAGTTCCTGGTGCAGGAACGTGGTGCCCGCCTTCTGTGCCCCGACGATAAGAAAGCTGGGCTGGAGCCGGTGGCTCGAGTACCCCGTGCGCAACGTCGCGGCGCGACCGACCCCGCGGTCGCGCAGGTCGACCAGCAGGCGCCGGGTGCCGGCCTGCAGGGCCGAGTGTCGCGCGTGGCCGACACCCGCTCGAGTCGACCGCAGGGTGCGCTGGGATCGGGTGGCCTCGTTGCCCTGACGCTCGATGACGTACCCGTTGACCGCTCCGAGGTAGGCCTCGACGGCCGCGACGGTCCGAGCCGGCGGTACCACATCGGTGCTCAGCGGTTGGGACGTGGAGTCGGTCGCACCGCCGTGCCACGGCAGGATCTGGTCCCGGCCATCGGTGGGTGTTCCGGACCACACCACCGCCGCCGGTTCGTATCGGATGACTGCCTCCGGGACCTTTTCCTGTACCTGGGCGCAGAACTCGGCGTCGCAGTCGGCCGACGAGTAGTCGATCCCGTTGCCCTCGCCGAACTGACTGATCACGTCGAAGACGCTGCGCCGCACCGCCAGGCAGGATCCCGCCGACGGCGCCGTTGCCGTCGGGTCCCCATCCAGCGGCAGGGCCTGCGTGTGGCCGCTCGGTGCCGGACCCGCGAGGTCAGGCCGGCCGGTGACGACCGCCACCTCGGGCTGCGCGAAGTGCGCCTCGATCTCTTCGAGGCAGTGCGACTCCGCCCAGCCGTCACCCTGGAAGAACACGGCCACATCTGCGCTGGAGACCGTCAGACCGACATTGCGTGCACCGGACACGCCGTGGCTGAGTCCGTTTTCCACCACGAGGACATCGGGCAGGGATTCCAGTGCCCGCTGCCACAGGGCGGGGCTGTGCTCGGCCACGAGTACGACTTCGCACGGGGCCCGCGTCTGCTTCTGCAGGGCGGCCACGGTGTCCAGAACGTCGACCATGTGCCGGTCAGGGTCGGCGTACACGATGGCGCTGAGCAGCCCGTTTGACACCGGCTGGGGCGGCGTAGTCGGGGTAGCTACTCGACCGGGCGACGTCGCAGAATCCTCGATCACGACGGATACCGAGTGATCGGGCCAGAGGATATCTGGTGAAGTGGGAGCGCGGCGCAATTCGGCGGCGATCGTGCGCAAGACGCGCAGACCGTCGGTGAGCGCATTGAGATTGCTGAACCCGTATATCCGAGGACTTTCGAAGCTACCGACCTCCGCGACCCGCAGCCCAGCCCGGGCGATTCGAATGTTGATGAGGGTTTCTACCTCGAAACCGTCGCCCCATAACATCTCGCTACCGATCGCGCCGGGGACCAGGTCGATGACTGGAAGGCAGGCTCGCCAAAACGCGTTATAACCGTAACACAAATCCGTGTAGCGCGTTCTGAACACGGTGTTGACCAGAACGCTGAGCGCCTTGTTGCCGAGTCGGCGCACCCGGGTGATATCGCTACTGCCACCGCCCGACGCGAACCGCGAACCCTTTGCGAAGTCGGCACCGGCGACGAGAGCCGCGACGAACCGGTCGATCTCGGCTGGGTCGGCCGAGCCGTCCCCGTCCAGCATGACGATGATGTCGCCACTGGCTGCGGCGAAGCCGCAGGCCAACGCGTTTCCCTTGCCACGGCGGGTCTGCGCGACCACTCGGACGTCCGACCGGAGCGAGCGGGCGACCTCGGACGTGCCGTCGATCGAGCAGCCGTCGACCAGAACCACCTCGGTGACGCAGGCCGGCAGACGCGGAAGGACGCTGGGCAGGTTGCGTGCCTCGTTTTTGGCGGGCAGGACGACAGAAACCGTGGGCGAGGGATGGATCCACGGCCTTGAAGCACGCATGAGCGCCCCCGCTCGGAAAGTCGTCGATAAGCCCGCAGGCAACCTTAACGGCCAGTGCCGGTTCGGACTAGCTGAATGGTTGCGTTGACTGTCCGGACAGTCGATCCCTCACTGAACGCGACGGTGACTATTCGGAGCGTAAGGCCGCCACGACGCTTCGCGAACGTGTCGTCACGATACGTAAGGGAGCATCAACTCCACGTGGCGTTGTTCGGGCTGTCGGTGAGCGAACGCACAGCTGTACCCATTGCTGTCGAGTCGATCAGGTGGGGTCGGAGCCGTACGCCGAGGGCAGCCAGAACAGCACGCCGGCGGCGACGGCCGTGGCGAAGATGAAGCCGGCCGGGCCGCTACCGTCGATGTAGGCCCAGAGGATCCCGATCAGCGGGGCGGCGAACACGCCGACCAGATCGGTCCTGGTCTGCCGGAGCAGCGAGACGCCGCCGCTGGGGACCTCCAGATCCCGTTCCCGGCCCTTGGGTTGGGCCGAACGGCGCCGGCCGGAGGGCCAGATCGGCTCGCCGGCCACCTCGAAGCCGAGCAGCTTGTCCCCTTCCGGGTCGCCGTACACGGTCACCAGCGTCGGGCTCTCGCCGATCTCCTCGAGCGCGGGGTCCCAGTACACGGGCACCCAGGATCGCGAATCACCGGACTGCACGACCAGCCAGCTGCGGTCGGCGATGCCCCGCCGGTACTTCTCCCGGTGCGCTCGAAGTTGTCGGGGTTCGCGGGCTGCCAGCCGCCGCCGCCCGACCAGTCGCACGATCGTGACGACCACGGCGACGACGAGGACCAGCGCCACGATGAGCAGGCCGTTGAACAGATCCGCGACCGTCGAGGTGACCGCGTCACCCTGCACGTAGACGACGCCCGGGCGCTCCGGGTCGTAGGCCACCTCGTCGAGCTGAGCGCCCAGCGGGATGTCCGCGGCGCGGTCCAGCGTGAGCCGGGCGGTCTGCAGTTCGCCGTCGACATCGGTGTACTCCACGCCGACTTGGCGGCCGTCCGCCCCCAGCCCGGTCGAGACCACCTCGGCGGTGGCGGTCTCCGTCGCGGTGCGCAGCGGTGCCCTGGCCTCGCCGAGCCGCAGGGCGAGAAGGATGAGGGACACGACGGCGATCACGACGAGCGGGATGAGCCCGAGCAGGATCTGCCGCACGGCCCGCCGGGGGACACCCATGGGCAGGGACTATCCCACCCAGGCCGCCGACGGCGGGGCAGCACGGCCGGGCCGCCGGCGCCGACTACCCTCGCCTGCGGCGGCCCAGCCGTCACGCCACACACCGGAGCGAGAGGACGCCGCCGTGCCGACCATCGAGGCCGTCGGGGGCCGCGAGATCCTCGACTCCCGAGGCAACCCCACCGTCGAGGTCGAGGTCGCCCTCGACGACGGCACGCTCTCGCGCGCGGCGGTGCCGAGCGGTGCGTCCACGGGCGCCTTCGAGGCGGTCGAGTTGCGCGACGGCGGGGCGCGGTACGGCGGCAAGGGGGTCCGCCAGGCGGTGACCGCCGTGCTCGAGGTGATCGGACCGGAGCTGCTCGGCTTCGAGGTCAGCGAGCAGCGGCTGGTCGACCAACGG
>JACCSC010000092.1 GCA_013813215.1 Geodermatophilaceae bacterium
GGTACGGCGACGCGAGCAGCCGGCGTACGACGACGGTGCCCTCCGCGATCACCGCACCACGTCCGCCGGGCCGGTCCGGGCGGCGGTCGGCCACGGTCAAATCGCGGAAACCGTCCAGCCGGGAGTCAGTGGGATCGGCCAGCGCGATGCGTTCCGCCATCACGTCGACGCCGGCGCGGCCCACAGCCGCCGGGATGGGACAGTCGGCCGATGGCGGACTCGACGGCCCTGACGCTGCTGCTGGCGGCGTGCTGGCTGCACGCCGGATTCCAGCTCAGCGTCACCACGCTGGTGTATCCCGCATTGGCCGCCGTACCGCAGGACCAGTGGCGGGCGCGGCACGCCGTCCATTCGCGGCGCATCACGCCCGTCGTCGTGGTGGTGTACGCCGCCGTACTGCTGGCCGGTGCGATGATCCTGCTCGCCGGCCCGCTCCGCGCGACCACCCTGACCGCGCTCGGCGCCAGCGCGCTCGCCCTCGTTCTGACGGCGGCGTTCGCCGCGCCGGCCCATGCCCGTCTCACCCGGGGCCGCGACGACACGGTGGTCAGCGGCTTGCTGCGCATCGACCGGCTGCGGCTGCTCGCCGTGCTCGTCGCCGCAGCGGCCGCAAGCCTGGCCGCCGGCTGAGACCGCGCCAACCACGGTCATTGCGAGTGCAGCGACACGACGTCGATCTCCCGGTCGATCCGCACCGAGGTCGCCAGCCGGCGGTCGTGGGTCACGAGCAGCAGTGTGCCCGCGAAGGAGTCCAGGGCCTGCTCCAGCTGCTCGATGGCCGGCAGGTCGAGGTGGTTCGTGGGCTCGTCCAGCACCAGGCAGGTGACTCCGCGCGCCTGGAACAGCGCGAGCCCGACCCGGGTCCGCTCCCCCGGTGACAGCGAGTCGGCCGGCCGCAGGACGACGTCAGCCCCGATCCGGAACTTCGCCAACAGCGTCCTGGTCTCCTCGACGCCCTCCCCGGTCACCGCGCGTACGACGTCGAGCACCGACGACGACCCGCGCAGCAGCGACCGGGTCTGCTCCATCTCCCCGACGACGACGCCCGGCCCCTGGTAGGCCGACCCGCCCGCCAGGGGCAGCCGGCCGAGCAGCGCGTCGACCAGGGTCGTCTTGCCGCTGCCGTTCGGACCGGTGATCCGGACCCGTTCGCCGGCGTGGATGGCCAGGTCCAGCGGCCCGAGGCGCACGTCCCCGCGGGCCGCCACCGCCTCGCGCAGCGCGAACACCACGGCGCTGCCCCGCCCGGCCGAGGCGATGCGCAGCCGCAGCTCCCACGGCTCCCGCGGCTCCTCCACCTCCGGCAGCCGGTCCAGGGCGGCCTCGGCCATCGATGCCTTGGCGCCCGTCCGCTGCGCCCGTTGCACCTCGCGGTACCTGATGTGCTTGTCCGGCTCGACCGCCGGATTGGCCGAGCGCGCCGCCCCCGTGCGCGCCCACTCGCGCTGGCGGCGAGCCCGTTCGACGACGTCCGAACGTGTCGCGGCGTAGTCGGCGTACGCCTGCTCGGCCCGGGCGCGAGCGGCCGCGCGTTCGTCGAGATAGGCCTGCCAGCCCCCGGCGTACGCCGTCGCGACCCGACTGAACTCGTCGATCTCGAGCACATCGGTCACCGTGCGGGACAGGAACTCGCGGTCGTGCGACACGAGGACCACTGCAGCCGGGGAGCTGTCCAGCAGCTGCTCCAGAGCGGCCAGGCCGTCGAGGTCAAGGTCGTTCGTCGGCTCGTCCAGGATCAGCACATCCGCGGCGCTGACCAGTGCGGTGGCCAACCGCAGCCGCGCGGCCTGGCCGCCGGACAGCGCCCCGGTCCGCCGTACGGCGACGTCGACCAGCAGGCCGAGCCGGGCCGCGACCGCCGCCGCCCGCTCGGCGAAGTCCGCCCCGCCCGCGGCCAGCCACGCCGTCAGAGCGGTGTCGTAGACCTCCGCCACCGCGGCGCTGGTCGACGTCAGAGCGGCGGTCGCGTCCTGCAACGTGCGTTCGCGGGCCGCCACGCCACTGGTCCGCGCGAGATGGTCCAGCACCGTCTCACCGGCAAGCACCGACAGCTCCTGCGGCACGTGGACGACGACGGCCGACGCCGGCTGGAGCCGGACCGACCCCTCATCCGGCTGCAGTTCGCCGGCCAGCACCCGGAGCAGGGTGGTCTTGCCGACGCCGTTCGGCCCGACGACGGCGACCCGCTGCCCCGGCTGGACACCCAGCGACACCCCGGCGAGCACCGACGACCCACCCCGGAGGACGACGACGTCCCTGGCCACCAGCGCTGCGGACACCACCCGATCATCGGCGAGCCGGGCCCGGCTGGCCAACGGGTTAGCCCGAACGGGGGACCTTCCGGCGGCAGGCAACGATCCGGACACAAGCCTTCGCCCGGGTCCGGCACGCCGCCTAAGGTGCGCAAGCGTGACAGTGCTCGAGCCGACGCGACCCGACGTCCGGTCCCGGGCCGCGGCCCGCCGGGCGGCGCCGCTTCACCGGGGTGGCGTCGCGCTGCTCCCGCCCTGGACCCGGGCGCCGTGGCTGTCCTTCGGCCAGCCGGCGGTCATCTTCGCCGTCCTCGGAGCCGCCGCCATCCTGGCCTGCGCCAGCGCCTCGGCCGCGCTGTTCCTGTCCTCGGCTGCCTCGGAGTCCCTGCGCGTCCAGGTCGCCGCGGAGTGCGACGACGCCACCTATCCGCAGCTCGAGCAGACCTTGCTCCCGTTCGACCCCACGGCCACCGACGCCGCCACCGATGCCGAGGTGCGATCGGCGATGGCCGCTCAGGGACTGGCCGACCCGTACCGCGTCCAGTTCACGGCCGGAACGGCGTCGGTCAACAGTGCGACGCAGTCGACGCTGGGGCGGATCTTCTATCGCGACAACGCGTTGGACAACATCGCCATGGTGGCCGGGTCCACCACCGGCACCGGGTTCGTGGTCCCGGAGTTCACCGCTCAACGCCTCGCGGTCGTCCCCGGGGACACCCTCACGATCGCCGGGTACTCCGCTCCGGTGGTCGGGGTCTACACCGACCTGTTCCGCGAGCAGATACCGCGCGAGTTCTGGTGCTCCTACGGTGCGCTGTACCTCAACGAAGCCTCCCTCGACCCGCCGCCGCCGGCGCTCATCCTGACCACCGGCACCGATGTCGTCGACGGTGTGGAGGCGCGGCTGGGCGAGAGCTTCCAGACCACCCTGGTGACGCGGACGTGGATCTCGCCGATCGACACCGAGAACATGACTCTGTCGCGGGCCCGCGAGATCGACGCCCAGCGGGCGGCGGCCTTCGACGAGTCCACCATCACGAACCGCTTCGACCGGACGGGTGAACAAGGGCTGCTGCCCGAGATGATCGCCCGGACGTCGCTGCTGATCGACGGCCTGCGCGGTCCGGTCATCCCCATTGCGATCGGCGGCAGCGTCCTCGCCCTGCTGCTGGTGGCCGCGGCCGGCAGCTACTGGGCCGACCGGCGGGTGCGCGAGGTCCGCCTGTTGTCCAGCCGCGGTGTCGGTCCGGTCGCCCTGGCCGGCAAGGCGGCCCTGGAGCTCGTGATCCCGGCGACGGTGGGGACGGCGCTGGGCTGGCTGCTGTCGCAGTGGCTGATCAGATCGATCGGCCCGAGTCCCGCGCTGGATCCCGAGGCCCCGGCCCAGGCCGCGATCACGGCCGGCGCCGGGCTCGTCCTGGGCATGGTGTTGCTCGCCGCGGTCGCGGGCCTGCGGGCCCGGGGCGCCACCGAGACGACCGTCGGGGCGCGGCGATCGTGGGTCGGCCTCGTGCCGTGGGAGTTCGTCCTGCTGGCCGCCGCGCTGCTGTCCTGGCTGCGGCTGCGCAGCCAGGAGGGCGTGGTCATCGAGAACAACGTGGCCCAGGTCAACCTGCTGCTGGTCTCGTTCCCGCTGTTGTTCCTGGCCGGGGCCGCGGTGCTATGCGTGCGGCTGCTGGCGGCCACCCTCCCGCTGGTCCGCCGCCGCGCCCGGCGCTGGCGCCCGGCGGCCTACCTGGCCGCGAGCCGGGTGGCGTCGTCCCGCCTGATCAGTGCCGGCCTGCTGGCGACGGTGTCCATGCCGCTCGGGGTGCTGGCCTACAGCGCGACCCTGACCGCGACGACGGCGTACACCCTGCAGACCAAGGCCGCCGTGGTCGTGGGCAGCGACGTCGCCGTCATCAGCGTGGACGAGATCCCGAGTTCCCCGGCGCTGGACGACGTGGGCACGATCGTGAGCCGCTATCCGTACGCCGGCATCGACGGGCAGGACGTGTCGGTCCTCGCCATCGACCCGCGCACGTTCGCCCGCTATGCCTACTGGGACGACCGGTTCGCCGAGCAGTCGCTGGATGACCTGCTCG
>JACCSC010000097.1 GCA_013813215.1 Geodermatophilaceae bacterium
GACTCCCGGCTGGACGGTTTCCGCGATTTGACCGTGGCCGACCGCCGCCCGGACCGGCCCGGCGGACGTGGTGCGGTGATCGCGGAGGGCACCGTCGTCGTACGCCGGCTGCTCGCGTCGCCGTACCCGGTCCGGGCCGTCCTCGGGGTGGGGGCCCGGATCGATGACCTCCTGCCCGCACTGTCGGCCGTGGACGTCCCGGCGTACGTCGTCAGCCCGGCCACGATGCTCCAGGTCGTCGGCTTCCACCTCAACCGGGGCGTCCTGGCCCTCGCCGATCGAGGTGCCCCGGTGGACCTGGACGATCTGCTCTCCCGCGACCGGCTGCTCGTCCTGGAGGGTGTGAACGACCACGAGAACCTCGGCTCGCTGTTCCGCAACGCCGCTGCCCTCGGCGTCGATGCGGTCCTGCTCGGCGCGCGCTGCGCCGATCCGCTGTACCGCCGGTCGGTACGGGTCTCGATGGGTCACGTCCTCGGCATGCGGTTCGGCACCGTGCCGAATTGGCCCGGCGACCTGTCCCGGGTCCGGGCGGCCGGTCACCAGGTGTTGGCGCTGACCCCGCGGCCGGCCGCCGTGTCGCTGTCCGCGCTGAACCCGGCCGAGCACCCGCGCTGGGCGCTGGTCGTCGGCGCCGAAGGTCCCGGCCTGACCGTGGAAGCGCTGGCCGCGGCCGATGTCCTGGTGCGCATCCCGATGGCCGGGTCCGTCGACTCGCTGAACGTCGCGACCGCAGCCGCCATCGCCTGCCACCACCTGGCCGGCCGATGATGCCGGCCCGCGTGGTCGAGGTGCCCGCAGAGCGGCTGGCTGGCTGGCTGGCCCGCTTCGGTGCACGCCACGGCACGCTGACCTGGGCCGGCCGCGATTCCGAGGTCGTGGTGAGCGCCGCCGACGGCGCCCGGGCCGAATGCGCTGTGCCGTTTCCGCCGCTGGTCGTGGCCCCGGCGGCGGCGTTCGGCGGGTTGGTGGGCCACGTCGAGCGAGCGCGGCGGGTCGGCGTACTTCTGGTCCGCAAGGGCGGATACGCCGCCGGCGTGTTCGACGGCGACCGGCTGGTCTCCTCCAAGGTCGGCAGCCGGCACGTGCAGGGTCGGTCAGCCGCGGGCGGCTCGTCGCAACAGCGGTTCGCCCGGCGTCGGGAGAACCAGGCGACCCAGGCGTACGGCGCCGCGGCCGAGTGCGCCGTCCGCATCCTCGTCCCCGAGGCGGGCCGGCTGGCGGCCCTCGTCCTCGGTGGTGATCACCGCGCGGTCGAGGCTGTCCTGGCGGACTCCCGACTGGCCCGGTTGGCCGCCCTTCCGCGCGGCCGGTTTCTCACGGTGCCCGACCCACGACTGCGGGTCCTCCGGGTGACCCCGGCGCAGTTCTGCGCCGTACGGATCACCGTGACCGATCCGCCGGAGCCCCCCGGTCAAGCTGGGGCGATCGAATAGAACCCGTTCAGTGCGGCGGCCAGCGCGGCCCGCTCGCCCAGGTCAGCCACCAGGGCCCGGCCCCCGGCGATCTGGCTGGCGTGCTCCTCGACGAAGCCCGCGGCCAGCCCCTGGCTCTCGGCCTCGCCCAGCCAGGACGCAGGTTCCTGGGGTGCGGCCGCGACCTCGGCGGCGACCCCAACCGCTATCGCGGCCGCGGCCGGATTGCGGCCGACGGCGACCACGGCCAATCGGGCGAGGTCCCTTCGGGCGAAGACCATCGAGTCGAGATTGAGATGGCCACCCATGGCGGCCCGAAGGTCGTCTATGGCCTCGGCGTGCATGCCCAGCACGAACCTGGCGCACCCGCGCTCGGTAAGACTGTCGGCCAACCCCGCCGGTGACGATGTCTGACCGGCCAGCGCAACGCCTGCCTCGGCGAAGCGCAGCGCCTTGGCCGCGTCGTTGCGCCGCAGCATCAGCTCGCTGAGGTTGGCCAGGATGACCGAGCGCAGCTCGATCGACTTGCCACTGGTGGCCGCGACTTCCTGCTGTCGATCACGCAGGGCCGCCGCATCCGAGACCGCACCCGCCGCGGCGAGTTGACCGTTCAGCAGCAGGATCGACACATGGATGGTCGTGGTCTCAGGGTGGCCGGCGGCAAGCGCCTGTCCCTGTCGTACTGCGTCGAGGGCGTCGTTCGGTCGCTCCTTGAGGATCTCGCCGAGGACGGCGACAATCTCGATCCACACGAGTCGTCGCGTGTCGTCCTGCTCTTCGGCCAGCGCCCGCGCCGCCTCCAGCGGAGCAGCCATCCGGCGCAGGTCGCCGCTGGAATGGAGGGTGGCCTGCCACCAGTACACGTCGCAACGGCGGCCAGGGCTGATGTCCTGGCGTTCCAGCAAGCGACCGAACCACTGCTCAAGCTCGGTCTGCGGTCCTGACTGGTCCCAGACCGAGGCCGCCACGATGACCAGGTCGGCGGCCAGTTCACCGTCGGAACCGGCCAGCGCCCAGCGGACGGCGTTGCGGAGGTTAGCCTGCTCGGCCAGGTGCGCCTGCCACGTCGCCGGGCTCACTCCGGTGCGCGTGGGCTCGGGGAGAGGACGCATCCAGTCCCGGAAGTAGTGGGCGTGCCTCCGCTGGACCTCCGGGAGTTCGTCGCCGAGCAGCTCCGCGGCGTACTCCCCGATGGTCTCCAGCAGTCCGAAGCGGTGCTGACCCCCGAGAAGTTGCCGCTGGATCAGGCAGCGATCGAGCAGTGCCTCGATGTACTCGAGGGCCTCATCGGGCTCACAGCCGGTCACCCCGGCTGCGGCCGCCAGCGTGCAGCCGCCGCGGAATACGGTCAGCTGGGCCAAAAAGCGCGCCTGGCCGCCGGTCAGCGCACCCACGCTCCACGCGATGCTGGACCGGAGCGTCCGCTGACGCTCCGGGACGTCTCGGGCGCCGGTGGCCAGCAGGGACAATGGATCGGACAGGCGCCGGTTGAGCTCGGCCAGCGGGAGGGCGCGGGTGCGGGCCGCAGCCAACTCCAGGGCGAGCGGCAGCCCGTCGCACTTGCGGGCGATGGCGCTGATGTCGGCCAGCTCGTCCACGGTCGGCTGGAAGGTCGGGTCGCTGTCGCGCACGCGGGCGACGAACAGCCGAGCGGCAGGACTGGGCTGGCTCGCGTGGTTATCGGACACCGGCAGCGGCTCCAGATGGAACAACCGTTCCCCGCGGATACCCAACGGCTGCCTCGACGTGGCCAGGATCTGCAGATCGGGGGCGACGGCCAGCCAACCCGACAGCAGCGAGGCCGCGTCGAGGACGTGCTCGAAGTTGTCACAGATAAGCAAGGTCCGCTTGTCGGCCAGGGCGGACTCCACCGTCGCCAGCGCGTCGTCAGCGCTGCGGACGCCGAGCGCCTGACAGATCGTGGCCGGGACGTCCGCGGGCTTCTCGGCGTGGCTCAACGGCACGAAGACGACGGCGGCGCTCGACGTACTGGCCAGGTGCGCGCCGAGGGCGATGGCCAGCCTGGTCTTGCCGACGCCACCTGTCCCCACGACGGTCACGAGGCGGCCGCGGCCGTCGCCTAGCATCGTCTCCAGAGCGACCAGCTCATCGGCACGTCCGACGGTCTCGTCGAGCAGGGCGGGAAGCTCGCGGCGCGAGCCGGACAGGAGGTCCGAGCGGGCCGGGTCGGTGTCCCGTTGGTTGAGCAGTCGCTGGTGCACCGCGCGCAGGTCGGGCGAGGGATCGATGCCCAGTTCCTCGCGCAGCACGCGCCGGCCCACGTCATAGGCGGCCAGCGCCTCGGCCTGCCGGCCGCAGCGGTACAGCGCCTGCATCAGCAACCCGCGCAGGCCCTCGTGCAGCGGGTGCAGCGTCACCAACGACTCCAACTCGGTCACGACCTCGCGATGACGACCGATTCGCAGGTCGGCATCGATCCGCTGTTCGAGCACGCTGAGTCGCGTCTCCTCCAGTCGATCGCGCTCCGCGGCCAGGAAGGGCGCCGAGTCCAGTCCGCCCAGCGCAGGACCGCGCCACAGGTCGAGCGCTGCCCGCAGCGTTCCTGCCGCGGCCGCGGCCTGACCCCTGGCCAGTTCACCGGCTCCACGGCGGGTCGCCTTGATGAACTCGTCGACATCGACGCCGATGTCGTTCCCCAGGCGATACCCGTCGCCGGCGATCACGATCGACGCCGGACCCAGCGACTTGCGCAGCGCGGACACCAGGACCTGCACCGCGTTGACGGCCGACGCGGGCGGCTGCTCACCCCACAGCGCATCGATGATTTCTGAGCGCCCCACCGACCGCGGTGCCTGCAGCGCGAGCAGGGCCAGGAGGGCCATCCGCTGGGCGCCTCCTAACGGGATGGTGGCGTCCCCTCGGACGACCTGCAGCTCTCCGAGCAGCAGCACGCTGAAATGGTCGTCGGTCACCGCACCACCGCCCCCACCTCGGCCGAAACCCGCACAGCTCGACCGTCGTCAGGGTGACGGCCGCGGCGCAAACCTGCTGTTGAGATTAGGGCATTTCGCTCGAACCCACCTGTCCTCTGAAGGGTGGCTGAACGGCGTGCCCGGACACCTCAGCGTCAGCTCAGCCGGTGCTCAGCGGGCCACGTGACCGTCCTCGTAGTCGCCGGCGAACGGCCGGCCGAGTGAGCGGAGCACGGCATGTCCCCTTGGTTCCCAAGCCCGCCGCCGGTCACCGACGCCGAGCTGCTCAAGGCCTCGGCGGCCGGAGACGACGCGTCGTTCGCGCTCTTGTACCGCAGGAACGCCGGGCTGATAAAGGGCAGGCTCCGCCGTCGCTGCGGTGACCCGGAGCTGATCGACGAGGTGCTCCAGGACACGTTCCTGGCCGTATGGCGCAGCGCGCACCGATGGAACGGCAGTGGTGAGGTGCAGGCCTGGATCTGGGGGATCGCCGTACGCCGACTCGCCGATGCGCTGCGGAGCCACCTCGGTCGGCCTGACCTTCTGCCGCCTGTGGTGGAAGATCGGCCGTCGGCTGAGGAGGAACTTCTCCGTGATGTGCGGTACGGCGACGTCGGCCAGGCGTTGAGCCGTCTCGCTCCCGACCTGCAGCTGGTGCTCCGGGTGACGGTCGAGCAGCAGCTCACCACTCGGGAGGCCGCGGAGCTGCTGGGCATTCCCCAAGGCACCGTGAAGACCCGCATGATGCGTGCGCGGGCAGTACTGCGCCACTCACTGACATGAGGATGGGGTGCCTGCCCGGTCACTCCGGACCCGACTGGCTACCCGGCCGGCGTTCGCTGCGCATCGAGGGCGTCGATGACGGCCAGCAACGCCAGACCGACACCGAGGATCACCGGCACGACCAGCCAGTAGATCGTGACCAGGCCGAGCGAGCCGACCGCGACGGCGACGTTCCCTGCAATCCGGGCCTCGCCCCGGATCGCGACCCCGAGGAGCATGAGGACTCCGGCGACCGCGATCAACGTCGTGAACAGCCAGCTCACCGCGCTCTCCGTGCCCAATGCCATGACAAGCAGGAAGAGACCGCCGATGACCGCCGAGACCCTCCACACCTTGTCCAGACCGGCAGCCATGACCACTCCCCTCGAGGCGAACCGCCCGTCGGTGTGGGCGGTTCACCACAACTGTCGAGGTGAGCGAACTGATCGGTTCACGTTGCCGGTCGGCTGCATCGAGGGCGGGGTCAGATCAGGCTGTCCCGCCAGGCCTGGTGCAGGTCGGCGAAGGCGCCAGCGTCGCCGATCAGGTCGGCCGGCGAACCGTCCTCGACGATCCGGCCGTCGGACATGACCAGCACCCGGTCGGCGATCTCCACGGTGGACAACCGGTGGGCGATGATCACCGCGGTCCGGTCGGTCAGGATCGTCCGCAGGGCCCGCTGCACCAGCCGCTCGCTGGGCACGTCCAGCGACGAGGTCGCCTCGTCGAGCACGAGTACCGCGGGATCGGCGAGAAACGCCCGGGCGAAGGCGACGAGCTGGCGCTGCCCGGCCGAGAGCCGCCCACCGCGCCGGCGTACGTCGGTGTCATAGCCCTCGGGCAGCGCCCTGATGAACTCGTCGGCGCCGATCGCGCGTGCGGCGTCCTCGATCTCCGCGCGGCTGGCCGAGGGCCTGCCCAGCGCGATGTTCGCGGCCACCGTCCCGGAGAACAGGAAGCTCTCCTGGGTCACCATCACCACGGCCCGGCGCAGGTCGTCGTCGGCCAGGGCACGCAGGTCGATGCCGTCCACGTTGACGCTGCCCTCGACGGGGTCGTAGAAGCGGGCGAGCAACCGGGCCAGCGTCGACTTGCCCGCTCCCGTGGCGCCCACCAGCGCCACCGTCTGTCCGGCTGGGATCGACAGGGACAACCGTGGCAGGACGGGGGAGTCCGACCGGTACCCGAACCGCACGTCGTCGAAGCCGACCGCGCCCGACGGTCGCGGCAGCGGCCGCGGCTGCGCGGGGGGCGGGACGCTCGGTACCTCCTCCAGCACGCCGGACAGCTTCTCCAGGGCTGCTGTCGCCGCCTGGAAGGCGTTGTAGAGCACCGACAGGTCCTCCATCGGCGCGAAGAACCGGCGCAGGTACAGCAGGAACGCGACCAGGACGCCGACTTCGAGCTCGCCGTCGAGGACCCGGAATCCGCCGTACAGCAGGACGGCGCCGATCGTCAGGTTGCCGAGCAGGATGATCCCCGGCTCGAACCACGCGATCAGCTTCCAGGCCCGCCGGTTGGCCAGCTTGTAGTCGCCGTTGACCGACTCGAAGATCTCCTGGTTGCGTGGCTCCCGGCGGAAGGCCTGCACCGCACGGATGCCGCCGAGCGACTCGGCAAACTGCACGATCAGCAGTGCGATGGTCTCGCGGGTCCGCCGATAGCTCAACGCCGAGTGCTTGCGGAACCATCGGAACAGCAGGATCAGCAGCGGAAAGCTCAGCAGCACGACCAGCGCCAGCGGGGCGTCCAGCACGAGCAGGATCACCCCGATCGACACGATCGAGAGCACCGCCATCACCAGCTCGTCGAGGCTCTCGTCGAGCAGTTCGCCGATGGTCTCCACGTCGCTGGTCAGCCGGGAGATCACCCGGCCGGAGGTGTACTTCTCGTGGAAGGACAGCGACAACCCCTGCAGGTGGGTGAACACCCGCCGCCGCAACTGGAACAGCATCGCCTGCCCGATGCGGCCGCTGATCAGGAAGAACATCCAGCGCAACCCGCCCTGGGCGATCGCGCACGCCATGAACACCGCGAACACCAGCAGCAGCGTTCGCGGACCCTCGCCGGCGGCCATCTCCGGAATGCCGCGGTCGATGCCGACGGACACGAGGTACGGCCCGGCCATGCCTGCGGCGTTCTGCAGGACGACCGCCACGGCGACGAGCCACAGCGAGCGCTTGTGGGGGCGCGCGAGGTCGGCCAGCAGCCGGCGGCTGCGCTCGCGCAGGAAGACACCGCCGGCCGTGCTGATCTGCTCGGCGTCCTCGGCGGAGACGCCGCGCCACTCGCGGTCGTAGGCGCCGACGTCTGGGACCTGGGTGGTCATCGCCGTCCCCCGGCCAGCACCTCGTCGGAGTCCGACTCGGCGGACAGGATCTGGCGGTACGCCGGAACGCGGTCCAGCAACTCGTGATGGGTCCCTACCGCGGTGATCGTGCCGCCCTCCAGCAGCGCCACCCGGTCGGCCAGGAGCACCGTGGAGGGCCGGTGGGCCACCACGAGCGCGGTCGTCGCGGCCAGGACGCGGCGCAACGCCTCCTCGACCAGACCCTCGGTGTGGATGTCCAGGGCGGACAAGGGGTCGTCCAGGACCAGCACGCTCGGCCGACCGAGCACCGCCCGCGCCAGTGCGAGCCGTTGGCGCTGGCCGCCGGACAATGACAGCCCCTGCTCGCCGATCCGGGTGGCCAGGCCCCATGGCAGGTCGTAGACGAAGTCCGCCTGCGCGACCGAGATCGCCTCCGCGATCTCCGCGTCGGTGGCGTCCAGCCGGCCGAGCGTGAGGTTCTCCCGGGCGCTGGCCGAGAACAGCGTGGGGTCCTCGAACGCCGTGGCCACCGCGCGGCGCAGGCTGGTCAGCGTGACGTCGCGGATGTCGGTTCCGTCCAGGGTGATACGACCGGAGCTGACGTCGTACAGCCGGGGGACCAGAGCGGTCAGGGCGGTCTTCCCGCTTCCGGTCGCCCCCACGATCGCCACCGTCTCGCCCGGTTCGACGGTCAGGTCGATCCCGTGCAGCACGTCGCGGTCGGCGCCGGGGAACCTGAAGCCGACGCCCTCGAAGCGCAGGAGCCCGCGCGCGGCACCCAGGTCGTGAGCGCCGGGACGGTCCGCGATCATCGGCTCGGTGTCGAACACCTCGTACAGCCGGTCGGCGGCCGTCGCCGACTCCTGACCGATGGCCAGAATCCAACCCAGGGCCTCGATCGGCCAGGCGAGGAGCACCACGAGGGACACGAACGCGACCAGGCTGCCCAGGGTCAGGTCGCCGGCGGCGACCGCCAGGGCCCCGATCAGCAGGACGAGCGCCAGCAATACCTGTGGCACCAGGTCGAGGATCGCCCAGAACTTCGCCAGGATGCGGACCTTGACGAGGCTGGCCCGGCGCAGCTGCCGCGACTCGTGCAGGAAGCGTCCACCGATCGTCCGGCGGCGGCCGAGCGCCTTGACGATCCGGATGCCGACGGCGGCCTCCTCCACGACGGTGGCCACATCACCTTGCAGGTCCTGGCAGCGCCGGGACGCGACGATGTACTCGCGCTCGAAGATCAGCGTGAAGTAGGCGACCGGTACGGCGCTGAGCACCACCAGCAGGCCGAGTGGCCAGTACAGGCGGAGCAGGTAGATCGTGACGACGGTGAACAGCGTGACGTTGACGACCAGGAAGATCAGCCCGAACCCGAGGAAGCGGCGGATCGTGGTGATGTCGCTCGTCGCGCGGGTCACGAGCTGACCGGTCTGGGCCCGGTCGTGGTAGGCCACCGGGAGCCGCTGCAGGTGCGCGTACAGGTCGTTGCGGATCGCGGTCTCCATGTCCAACATGCAGAAGGACTGGACCCAGCGGCGGACGAACCCGAAGACCGCTTCCAGGACACCGAGCAGCAGCGCCAGGCCGCCGAGCCACCACAGACCCGAGCTGTCGCCGTCGGCCAGCGGTCCGTCGATCACCCGTTGCGAGACCAGCGGAATCGCCAGCTCCGCGCCGACGGTGACCAGGGCCGCGATCCCCATGACGGTCATCTGCCCGATGTACGGCCGCAGGTAGGACCGCATCCGCCAGAGAGAGTGCAGGCTCCCCTTGTTTGACGTGGATCGGTCCTCGGACATGGCCCAGGAAGGCTAGCTCCGGGCGCCGACAGGCGACACCGAGTTTCCCGCCTTGATCAGCGCTTTCGGCGTACGCCGAACACGATGTCCTCCCACGAGGGGATCCGGGCGCGGTGCTCGCGGTCGTCGTCGCTGACCGGCGGCGCCGGGCCCGGTTCGGGTGGGAGCGCCTCCTCGACGGTGCGCCGATCGTCAGTCTGCACCGTGCCGCGCGGGTCCGCGGCCTGCGGGTTGTGCTCCCGCGGTATGCCGCCGAGAGCACTGAGCGGTCGTTGCGCCGATTCCACCGGCGGACCCACGATCATCGACTGGCCGGCCCGGGGCCGCTCGGCGAAGGCCGAGGTGTCCGCGTCGGCCGGGGTGACGGTGCGCGCGGTCACGTCGTACCACCAGCGGGTCCGGCCGTGCCGATTGCCGACCGTCCAGCTGACCATGACCTCCCAGCCGCCGTCGGGCAGCCGCCTGGCGTCCCAGATCGCCAGCCGATGGTCGACATCCAGCAATGAGAGCTTCTCGGTCATGAATTCGCCGAGCATCCCGGCCGGGGTTCCGTCGGCCAGCCGGACCCGCGCCTGCCGGGCCTGGCCGGCCAGCCGTTCGCGTTCCTGGAGCACCGGATGGGCGAAGCGCAGCACCTTCTCGACACGGATCCCGGCGATCGCCGCGACCTGCTCGGGGGTCTCACCGGCCCGGATCCGGGCCTGGATGTCGCGCGGGCGCAGCGTGCTCTCCAGCTCCAGTTCGATCTGACCGAGCCGGCTCATGTCCCCCCGGGCCGCGGCGCGCAGGCGCTCGTCCACCGGGAGCAGGAACCGCTCGCCGTTGTCGATCGCCTCGGGGACGTCCGGAGCGAGCACGAGATGCGTGCCCTCCTCGCTCAGGGCAATGAAGCGCAGTGCGCGCATGTCGTTCCTCCCACCCTGACCGACCGTGCTGCCCGACCCTACGACGGGGCGGACGCCGCGCCCGGCTGCGACGCGCCCGCTCAGTCCAGCCGGTCCACCACGTAGTCGATGCATTGCGTCAAGGCGGTGACGTCGTCCGGGTCCACAGCCGGGAACATGCCGATCCGCAGCTGGTTGCGGCCGAGCTTGCGGTACGGCTCGGTGTCGACGACGCCGTTGGCCCGGAGGGTCGCCGCGACGGCCACCGAGTCGACGGTGGTGTCGAAGTCGACAGTCCCGACCACCAACGAGCGATGGGCCGGATCGGTCACGAACGGGGTGGCGTACGCGCTGGCCTCCGCCCAGCCGTAGAGCCGGGACGAGGACTCCGTCGTACGCCGTACCGCGCCGTCGAGGCCCCCGAGCCCGAGCAGCCAGTCGACCTGGTCGGCGAGCAACCACAGCGTGGTCAGCGCGGGGGTGTTGTAGGTCTGGTTCTTGGCCGAGTTGTCCACCGCGGTGGCCAGGTCGAGAAAGGCGGGGATCCAGCGTCCGCTTGCGCTGATCTCCGCCACCCGGTCCAGGGCGGCCGGACTCATCAGGGCGAGCCAGATGCCTCCGTCGGCGGCGAAGCACTTCTGCGGCGCAAAGTAGTACACGTCGGCTTCGGCCAGGTCGACCGGCAGCCCGCCGGCCCCGCTGGTCGCGTCGACGAGCATCAAGGCCCCGTCGTCGGCGCCCGCGACCCGCCGGACCGGAGCCATCACGCCGGTGGAGGTCTCGTTGTGCGCCCAGCAGTAGGCGTCGATCCCAGCCTCTGCCACCGGCGTCGCCAGCCCGCCCGGCTCCGCGCTCCGCACGGTCGGATCGCCGAGAAACGGCGCACCCTTCGTGACCGACCCGAATTTCGCGCTGAACTCGCCGTAGCTCAGATGCTGGGACCGCTCGCGGATCAGCCCGAACGCCGCCGCGTCCCAGAACGCCGTCGTACCCCCGTTGCCCAGGACGACCTGGTAGCCGTCGGGGAGGGCGAACAGCTCCGTGAGTCCGCACCGGGCCCGGCCGACCAGGTCTTGCACCGGGCGCTGCCGGTGCGAGGTGCCGAGCAGCGCCAGGCCGTCACTGGCCAGGCCAGCCACCGCTTCAGGCCGCACCTTCGACGGTCCGCAGCCGAACCGCCCGTCGCGGGGCAGCAGGTCGGCGGGGATGGTCAGCTGAGGAGTCGGCACCCGGCCGATTCTGCCCGGCCCGCATCCCACCGCCTCCCTCAGGCGACGATCAAGAACTTTCCCCGTGTCGCGATCGGGCGTGTCCGGGCGAATCGGACCGGGAAACTTCTTGATCGCCGGAGGACTCTCGACGGAGGGTGAGCGCATGGCCACCGCTGTGCTGTCGGATGTCCACGGGGTGCTGCCGGCGTTGGAGGCGGTCCTCGCCGAACCGGACGTACGGGAGGCCGACCTGATCGTGCTGACCGGCGACATCGCGGCCGGCCCGCTACCGGTGGAGACGCTGGACCGGCTGCTCGGCCTCGGCGACCGGGTCGTCTGGGTCCGCGGCAACGCCGACCGCACGCTGGTCGACCTCGCACGAGGGGGTACGACGACCATCCCGGACCCGATCGGGCCCAGCTTCGCCCGGATCAGGTGGACCTGCTGGCCGGACTGCCGTACCCCGTCACCCGCGAGCTGCCCGGCTTCGGGCCGGTCTTGTTCTGCCACGGGGCGCCGCGGGACGACGACGAGGTGGTGCTGGTGGACACCCGGAGGGAGCGATGGCAGGAGGTGTTGGCCGACGTGGACGAATCGGTGCACACGATCCTCTGCGGGCACACCCACATGCCTTTCGCCCGGCTCGTGTTCGGTCGGCTCGTGGTCAACCCGGGCAGCGTGGGCATGCCGTACGGGCGTCCCGGCGCGCACTGGGCGCTCTCGACGACGACGACGGCGTCCAGCTGCGGCGTACGAGTTTCGACTACGACGCCGCTGCGCCCAGATCGCAGCGACATCGGCGTACGACAAGGCCGCGGAGTGGGCGGACTACTTCGTGCGGGCCCGAGCCGGAGACGACGAAGTCCTCACCGTGTTCGGTCCGCGGGACGGGCGGGCTCAGTGATGCGGGATCTCGTCCCAGCCCTCGACCTCGTCCGGCGTCCGCGGGCTGGGGCCGATGTAGCGCGCTGAGGGACGGATGATCCGGCCGTCACGCTTCTGCTCGAGGATGTGCGCGCACCACCCCGCCGTCCTGGCGCAGGTGAACATCGCGGTGAACATCTCCGACGGGACCTCGGCGAAGTCCAGCACGATCGCGGCCCAGAACTCGACGTTGGTCTCGATGACCCGGTCCGGGCGACGTTCGCGCAGCTGGGCGAGCGCGGCTTGCTCCAGGGCGAGCGCTACGTCGAACCGGGCGGCGCCGAGTTCCTTGGCCGTCCGCCGCAGCGTCCGGGCCCGGGGGTCCTCGGCGCGGTAGACCCGGTGCCCGAAGCCCATGATCCGGCCCCGGTTGTCCAGCAGGTGGCGGACGTAGCCCTCGGCATCGCCGGTCCGCTCGATCTCCTCGAGCATGTGCAGCACCCGGCTCGGAGCCCCGCCGTGCAGCGGTCCGGACATCGCCCCGATGGCTCCGGACAGCGCCGCGGCGACGTCGGCTCCGGTCGAGGCGATCACCCGGGCGGTGAACGTCGAGGCGTTCAGCCCGTGCTCGGCGGCGGAGACGAAGTAGGCGTCGACCGCCGCGATGTGCCTCGGGTCGGGTTCGCCGCGCCAGCGCGTCATGAAGCGCTCGACGATGGTGTTGCACTGGTCGATCTGGTCCTGGGTTACGGCGGGCTTGTGGATGCCGCGGGCGGACTGGGCGACATAGGACAGCGCCATCACGGCCGCTCGGGCCAGGTCGTCGCGGGCCTGCTCGTCGGAGATGTCCAGCAGCGGACGCAGCCCCCAGATCGGGGTGAGCATGGCCAGCGCGGCCTGCACGTCGACCCGGACGTCGCCGGTGTGCACGGGGATGGGGAACGGCTGCGCCGGGGGCATCCCGGGCCCGAACCGGCCGTTGACCAGCAGCGCCCAGACGTTGCCGAACGTGACGTGCCCGACGAGGTCCTCGATGTCCACGCCGCGGTAGCGCAGCGAACCACCGTCCTTGTCCGGCTCGGCGATCTGGGTCTCTGCGGCGACGACCCCTTCCAGTCCGGGCGTGAAGCCGTCGGTCATGCTCAGGACTCCCTATCCTCGGCTGCGGGCTCGGCCGCCTCGCCATCCGCGGTCGGTCACGAGGCTAGCGGGCGCCCCCGACCCGCGACTGAGACGGAGGTCAGGCCTGATGGGTTCCGAGGGACCCGATCTCGCCGCCATGCGGCAGGCGTACCGGAGCGCGGGACTCCGGGAGGAGGACCTGGCGCCGGGATGGACGGCGCAGTTCGCCCGCTGGCTGGCCGAAGCCATCGCTGCGCAGCTGCCGGAGCCGAACGCCATGGTGCTGGCCACTGCCGCAACCGACGGTCGGCCCAGCGCGCGGACCGTCCTGCTCAAGGGGTACGACGAGGCGGGGTTGGTCTTCTACACGAACTACGACTCGCGCAAGGGGCGGGAGCTGACGGCGAACCCCCGCGCCAGCGCGGTGTTCCCCTGGATCGCGCTGTCCCGGCAGGTGGTCCTCACCGGCGACGTCGTACAGGTTTCCCGCGAGCAGTCTGCGGCGTACTTCCACTCCCGGCCCCGCGGCTCCCAGCTCGGAGCCAGCGCGAGCCCGCAGTCCCAGGTGATCGGCGACCGCCGGGATCTGGACCTCGCCTGGGAACGAGCCGAGGCGGCCTATCCGGACGAGATCCCGCTGCCCGAGCGCTGGGGCGGGTTCCGGCTGACGCCGGACGCCGTGGAGTTCTGGCAGGGGCAGACCGACCGGCTGCACGACCGGCTGCGGTACCGGCGTACGGACGCGGGCTGGATCGTCGAACGCCTGGCTCCGTGAGGCGGCTGCTCCAGCTGTTGCGCGGGCTCGCAGTGGACGTAAGGCCGTTGCGTACGCCGGACTTCCGCCGGCTGTGGACCGGCCAGGTGATCACCATCGTCGGGACGACGATGACGCTGGTCGCCGTACCCACCCAGGTCTTTCAGATCACCGGCCGCTCGCTCGACGTCGGGATCACCAGCATCGTTGCGCTCGTGCCCCTCGTGCTCTTCGGGCTGCTCGGCGGTGCGATCGCCGACGCCATGGACCGGCGGGTGCTGCTGCTGATCACGGCCGCCGGCACGGCGCTGACCAGCCTGCTGCTCTTCGCCCAGGCGGCCCTGCCCGGCTCGGGGACGCTGTGGATCCTCTGGGTGCTTACCGCCGTCCAGTCGGCGTTCTTCGCGGTGAACTCACCCACGCGCAGCGCGGTGATCCCGCGGCTGCTGCCCAGGGCCCAGGTGCCGTCGGCCAACGCGCTGAACATGACCGTCAGTTCGGCGGGGGTGATCATCGCGCCGCTGATCGCCGGGCTGTTGATCGGCGCCGGCGGGTTGGAGTGGATCTACCTCGTCGATGCCGTCGGCTTTTTGCTCGCCCTGATCCTGCTGATCCGGCTACCGGCGATGCCGCCCGAGCGCATGGACGTCTCCGCGCCCAAGGCGGGGCCGTGGCGGAGCGTGCTGGAGGGTTTCGCGTTCCTGCGTGGACGGCAGATCCTGCTCATGACGTTCGTCGTCGACATCATCGCGATGATCTTCGGCATGCCGCGGGCGCTGTTCCCGGAACTCGCGGCCACGACGTTCGCCGGAGCGGCCAACGCGTTGGGCTGGTTGTTCGCGGGGACCGCGATCGGGGCGCTGGTGGCCGGGCTGTCCTCCGGCTGGCTGGCCCGGGCGCACCGGCAAGGGCTGGTCGTCCTGCTCGCGATAGTGGTGTGGGGGGTGGCGATCTCGCTGTTCGGGCTGACCGGGTCACTGCCGCTGGCCGTGTTCTGGCTCGGCGTCGCCGGGGCTGCGGACATGGTCAGTGCGGTGATCCGCAGCTCGGTCCTGCAGACGGCAGCGCCGGATGAGATGCGCGGGCGGATGCAGGGCGTCTTCATCGTCGTCGTGGTGGGTGGTCCGCGGTTGGGTGACCTGCGCGCCGGCGGGGCCGCGGCGTTCAGCTCACCGGAGGTCGCCCTGGTCAGCGGCGGCGTCGTCATCGTCGCGGCGATGGTGCTGGTCGCCGTGTTCGTTCCGGCGTTCCGCCGCTATGACGCCCGCGTCCCG
>JACCSC010000107.1 GCA_013813215.1 Geodermatophilaceae bacterium
TGACGATGGCCGGCATCGACGCCTGCAGCATCCAGTAACCACCGTCGGTCTGGCGCTCCACGGTGAGGGAGCTGCCCTCCACGGTCAGCTTGCGGGCGCCGGTCAGGTGCGGGACGCCGAGCCGCTCGGCCAGCATCGCCGGCATCACCGCGACCTGCCCGTCGGTCGACTCCGCACCGCACAGGACGAGATCCCACTCCAGCGTGCCCAGGGCCTTGGCCAAAACGGCCGAGGTCTGGACGGCGCACGAACCGTGCAGCGCCTCGTCGGTGATGTGCACCGCCTTGTGCGCGCCCATCGAGAGTGACTTGCGGATCGTGTCCTTGGCGCCGTCCGGCCCCATGGTCAGGATGGTGACCTCGCCGCCACTGCTCTCGGTGAGGGTCAGCGCCTCCTCGATGGCGTACTCGTCCATCTCGTTGATGACGTTGTCCGCAGCCTCACGCTCGACGGTGTTGTCAACCGTGCGCAGCGTGCGCTCGCTGCCCGAATCGGGCACCTGCTTGACCAGTACGACGATGTTCACGCGCCGAGGTTACCCGCCGGTAGCCATCGCCACCGACCGAGGGGCAGCCCTGGACTCAGGGCACGACGAGGCAGCCGGGGCAGCTGCCCTGACCGCCGTCGGGATTGATGACGACCAGCTTGTAGCTGCCCGGGCCGGCCGTGGCGGGTACCCGCACCTGCACCTGGACGGAGGTGGCCGTCACCGCGGACGGCGTGCCGACGGTGAAGCCGGGTGAGGCGACCCGGACCTTCAGGCCGGCCCCCGAGACAAAGTTCGTCCCGCTCACTGTGACCAACTGCGTCTTACCCGCGGCGACCGGGGGCGAGGCCGACGTCGGCTTCGGCCCCGGGTTGATCGCGAACTCCGCCGTGGCCGACGCGCCGTCGCCATTGGTCACGGTCAGCGTCCGCCGGCCCACAGCGGCGGAGGTGGTGACCCGCAGCGCCAGCGTCACCGTGTTCTCGCTCTGCACGGCCTGGCTGAGGATCGTCACTCCGGTACCCAAGATCGACACCGAGGCATCGGCCGCGAAGTCGGTGCCCGTCACCGTGATGGTCTGGTTCTGCGCTCCTTGGCCGCGGCTCGCCGGCGCGACCGAACTGATCGTCGGCACACTGCCCACACGGAAGCAGCCGGTGCATTGCGCGGTGCTGCCATCAGGGTTGGTCACGATGACGTCGCGCAAACCGAAGGTGGCCGTCGCCGCCACCGACACGTGCAGGACCACCCGCGCGTCACTGGTGATTGCCGCATCCGGGGCCACGGTCACCCCGACGCCCTCGACGGCGAAGGTCGAGCCGGGTTGCAGACCCTGCCCGGTCCCCACCACCTCGACGGCAGCGGCCCCGCGGCCCAGCACATCGGGGGTGAGCCGAGACAGGCCTACCGGCGGTAACGGCGCTCCTCGACACGTCGGGCCGGTGCAATAGCGCAACACCGCCAGGACGGCGGCCAGCTGCGCCTGTTGATCGTCGTAGGCCGGATCAGCGTGGAGGCTCTGCAGTTGGAAGGGATCGGCCTGCATGTCATAGAGCTCCTGGTCGCCGCCGTCGTACTCTACGTACAGCCATTGGCTGGTATGTACTCCGCTGTAGGCCATCGGTTCACCGAGGGCGTCCGGTCCGGCCTCCACCAGGAGCTTGCGATTCCGGCCGAACTGGGGATTGGCGAGCATCGGCAGTAAGGACACACCGTCCATTGCCAGGCCTGCCTGGGTACCGGCCAGGTCGACGAAGGTAGGCGCCAAATCGATCAGTGCGGCCAGCTGCTCGCGGGATTCGCCCACGGGCACGCCTGGTCCCCGGATCAGGAACGGCAGTTGGGCGGACGCCTCGTAGGGGACGGTCTTGCCGGCGCTGATGCGATGCTCGCCGAGCATGAAGCCGTTGTCCGTCGTGAATATGACGATCGTGTTGTCCCGCTCGCCGGTCGCTTCCAACGCGGACATCATCTTGGCCACTGCTTCGTCCAAGGCCAGCAGAGCTTCGAGCCGCTGCTGATAGTTCTCGGTTATTGCCGCCTGGGCGAGCGGACTCAGCGGCGGGCGATTGCGGACGTCGGACGGCTTGTCGGAGACATCGGCTTCGTTGTAGCTTGGGTCCTGCGGGAAGGCCAGGTTGGCGAAGTCGTCGCGGTGCCTGGGGGCTACGGCTGGGGTGTTCATGTTGTACCCCAGGGCGGGCTTGGGATCATCGGGCTCGACCGGGGTTCCGCTGTGCGGGGCGAAGAACGACGACCACAGGAAGAACGGGGCGTCGCCGGCCGCGCTCGCGGTGATGACGTCGGAGGAGATGTCACCGAACAGATCGGTCTGATAGACGCCGGTGTACTGCCGGGGTACGCCGTTCTCGAAGACCCTGGTGTCGAAGTAGTCGCCGCCGCCGACGATGCCGTGCCAGTCAGCCCAGCCGGGCGGCACCTTGACCGGTTTCTCGCCATAGTGGTTGAGGTACTTGCCGGCGAAGGCAGTCCGGTACCCCGCGTCCTGCAGCCAGGTGGCCACTGTGCTCGATCCGTCCAGGGCCGCGAAGCCGCCGAGCGGCGCGGCATTGTCCAGGACCCGGTGGTTGTGCGCATTCTGCCCGGTCATGATGGAGGCCCGGGCCGGGCAGCAGAGCGGGAACGGGGCGTAGAAATTGTCGAAGGTCGTGCCGGCGTCCCCGATCAGGGTGCGGACGTTGTCCATCATCCACATGTCGGACAGGCGCTGGTCGTCGCTGGTGATCAGGATGATGTTCGGACGACCGTCGACGGTCACCTCCGCCATGGCCTGCACGGCAGGATCGGGCGAGACCACCGTGAGCAGCGCGGCGACGACAAACACCACGACGATCGGCCGGAAATGCGGTGGGTGGCGCATCCAGCGCGCCTGACCGGTCGACATACCCATGGCTTCCCCCGACCGGTCCGTGGCCCAGCGCCGCAGTCCTCGGACGAAACGTACGCCGTGCCGGACCCGGTGGCCAGGTCGCGGCGGCCGGCAGCGCGGCCGGCCGGGTCAGGCCAGGCTGGACGAGCGCGGGTAGACGTCCTGCGGGTCGGTGAGCACGTTGACCAGGTAGGGCACTCCGGCGGCGAAGGCCCGGTCCAGCGCCGGGCCCAGCTCGGCGGCCTCGGTGACCGTCTCACCGGCCCCGCCGAGCGCGCGGACGACGTCGTCGTAGCGCAGCCCCGGTTGCAGGTCGGCGGCCACGTCGTAGCCGTACATCGCCCGCATCGGGTGCTTCTCCAGGCCCCAGATGCCGTTGTTCCCGACCACCATGACCACCGGGAGCCGGTGGCGGACGAGGCTGTCGACGTCCATCAGCGAGAACCCCGCCGCGCCGTCGCCCAGCAGCAAACAGACCTGCGCCTCGGGGCGGGTCAACCGGGCGGCCATGGCGTAGCCCGGGCCGGTGCCCAGGCAGCCGTAGGGCCCCGGGTCGAGCCAGCACCCCGGCGTGAAGGAGTCCAGGTACTTGCCGGCGTAGGAGACGAAGTCCCCGCCGTCGCAGATGACCACGGCGTCCCGGGCCAGCGCGCGGCGCAGTTCGCCGTACACCCGGGCCGAAGTCAGTGGCGCGGCATCGGAGTTCAGCGCGCCCTCCTCCTGGCTGCGCGCGGCCGTTTCCGCCTCGCGCAACGTCGCGATCCAATGCTCGTGGTCTGTCCGCGGCCCGGCGTACGCCGCCAGCCCCCCGAGCACCGCGGCCAGGTCGCCGGCCGGCGATGCCGCGGGCTGGACGTGGCCGGCGCGCTGCTCGGGACTGGCCACCGCGTGTACGACGGTGGCCGCACCGAACTCGCCGAAGGACAGCCGGAAGTCCAGCGGCGTACCCACCACGAGCACGAGATCCGCACCCTTCGTGGCCACCCGGCGGGCCCGGCTGAAGGCCAGCTCGTGATCGGCGGGCAGGCAGCCCCGGCCCATCCCGTTGGGGATGACCGGCAGCCGCAGCGCCTCGGCGGCGGACTGCAGCCCCGCCCAGGCGCCGTCGGCGTAGACGTCGCTGCCGGCGATGACTACCGGGCGCTGGGCCCCGGCGACAAGTGCGGCAGCCCGGCTCACCTCCGCGGGATCCGGTTCCGGTCGAGCCGGCGGCGCGGGAGTC
>JACCSC010000109.1 GCA_013813215.1 Geodermatophilaceae bacterium
GTCCATGTCCACGTGGTCGGCGTGCTGATGAGTGATCAAGATGGCGGGGAGTCCGCGTAGGTTCTCAAAACCCGAGGACCACAAGCCCGGGTCGATCAGCACCGAGGCATCGCCGTCGCGGAGGTGCAGGCAAGCGTGCCCGAGTTTGGTAAGACGCATGGACACATCTTGCCCGGTCGCACCAAGGCCCTGCCCTGACCGCACTTTCTCCGGAGAATGTCCCATCAGGCGCGAGCCAGACAGCACATTCTCCGGAGAAAGTCCGCGTGGGCAAGCCTGGTCAGGGGCTCAGAGCCGGGCGCACTGGTCTTCCTTGTTGCCCTGCACGATGTTGCCGCCGCCGGTCGGGGCCGGGCGGTTCTCCTTGCACTGCAGGTTGCCGTCGATCCGGTTGCTGCGCAGCTGGACGCCGCCAGTGTTCTGGAAGGCCTGCAGGTCGCCGTCGATGGTGTTGTTGTTCGCGACCAGCCGGAGGTTGTTGTCGTCGTAGAGCAGCGTGCCGCCGATCTTGTTGCCGGTGAGCGAGGCGCCGCCGCCCTGCACGATCTGGACCGCCTGGTTGATCGTGGAGCTGGAGATCTGCACCGACCGGGCGTTCTCGGCCTGGACGTTGCCGATCACGTTGATCCGGGTCGCCTTGAGCGTCGCGTTGTTCTCGACCTTCAGGGTGCCCTTGACCCGTGTGCCGTTGAGCGTGCAGGTCGCACCCTGCGGGACACGCAGGTTGTCGACGGTCACCGCGCCGAGGCCGCCGCGGCAGGTGGTCTCCTCGGCGTGGGCCGCGGTGGGGGCGGCGAGGGCGGCAGCGGCCGCGATCCCGGCCGCCAGGACGAGGGTGGTGATGCGCTTCATGGGGTGCTCCTCGGAGTGTGGGGGGACAGTCCCGGTGGGCCGTCCACGGAGAGCGTGCCCCGGGCGGATGGCGACGACGTGAGAGCGCGGTGAGAGCGCTCTCATCTGACGCCGGCAGCATCGTCGTACCGTGCTGGGCATGCAGGTCGCCGAACTGTCCGCCGCCCCGCTGCCCGAGCTGGCCGACGTACTGCCGCCGTGGCCCGGCCAGACGGTCATCTTGGCCTCCGGTGAGGTCTTCCTCCGCCGTACGCCGACGACCGCGCCGGACACCGAGCCGGCGTTGTACGTCCACGGGCTCGGTGGCGCGGCGACCAACTGGACCGACCTCGCCGCGCTGCTGGCCGGCCGGGTCTCCGGCCAGGCCGTGGACCTGCCCGGGTTCGGCCAGTCCCCGCCCCCGCCGCGCCGCGACTACTCGATCCGGGCCCGGGTGCGCACCGTCGTGGAGCTGATCGAACGCGGCGGGGCGCCGGTCCATCTCCTGGGCAACTCCCTCGGCGGGCTGGTCTCGCTGATCGTCGCGGCCACCCGACCGGAACTCCTGCGCACGCTGACGCTGATCAGCCCGGCGGTTCCTGGCCGACGGCTACCGGCCCGCTCCGACCCGACCCTGCCACTGCTCCTCGTGCCCGGCCTGCACCGCATCGCCGAGCGGCGACTCATGCGGATGAGCCCGCAGGAGCGCGCGCAGCAGGTCATCGAGTTGTGCTTCGCCGATCCGTCGCGGATCCCGGCGCAACGGCTGGCCGAGGCCACCGAGGAGGTCGCCCGCCGTCAGGAGCTGCCCTGGGTGCACGACGCACTCACCGGCAGCTTGCGCGGACTCGTGGCGTACTACCTCCGGGCCGGACCGCAGGGCCCATGGCGGCTCGCGCGCAGCATCGACGTACCGACGCTGGTGATCTGGGGCACCGAGGACCGGCTGGTCAGCGTCTCGCTCGCCCCCCGGCTCGCTAAGGCCATCACGGGTTCGCGGCTGCTGGTGCTGCCGGGTATCGGACACACGGCGCAGCTGGAGGACCCGCGGACCACCGCCCGCGCCGTCCTGGCGCTGCTCGACGCGAGCGCGCGTACGACCACACGCTGAGCGGCGCCGAACACACGCTGTGGCAGGGTTGGGCAGGTGAGCGACAGTCGGCTGCGTCGCTTCGTCCAGCTCTACGGCTGGCGGGCGTACGCCGTCCCCGTGCTCGCGGTGGCGACCCTGCTTACCCTCGTCGACGTGGCCGGTCAGGAGTCCTCGGCCGAGCAGTCGGCGGCTCGCTCGTCGGCCTCGGCCCGCTCCTCTGTCACCACGGCCGCGGCGCCCACCTCCTCCGCGGCGCCGGCCCCCACCCCGACGGCGACCGGTGGTGAGCCCGAGCAGAGCGCGCCCGCGCCGACCGGGACCGCCCCCGCGCCGACCGAGACCGCCCCGGGCACCGAGTTCGTGCAGCGCGGCGAAGGGACGCTGCGGGTGGTCCCGGGCGGGTCGGAGGTCCTCCGGATCGGGCCGCTGCTGCGCTTCCGGATCGAGGTGGAGAACGGCATCGACCTGGACGGCCGGGCCTTCGCCGCCGAGGTGGAGGCCACCCTCACCGACCCGCGCGGCTGGGGGGCTGACGGCCGGCGGTCCTTCCAGCGGGTCAGCGACGGGCCGTACGACTTCCGGGTCGCGCTGGTCTCACCGGACAACGTGAACTCCTTCTGCCCCGGCCTGGACACCGGCGGGTACACCTCGTGCCGGTCCGGGGACCGCGCCGTGATCAACCTGGCCCGCTGGCTCGACGCCGTACCGGACTACGAAGGTGACGTCGCCACGTACCGGCAGTACGTCGTCAACCACGAGGTCGGCCACTTCCTGGGCAACAGCCACGAGCAGTGCCCCGGTCAGGGCGAACTCGCCCCGGTCATGCAGCAGCAGACTCTCGGCCTGGACGGCTGCGTCAAGAACCCCTGGCCCTATCCCCGCGCGGGCTGACCGCGCGGAACATCCCGCGGCCCCGGCCGGTTGTCCGGTCGAATGCCCGTGTGACGAAGGAGCGCCCACAGTGTCTTTGCCGCCGTTGGTGGAGCCCGCCGCCGAGTTGAGCGTCGAGGAGGTCCGCCGCTACAGCCGGCACCTGATCATCCCCGACGTCGGGATGGACGGGCAGAAGCGACTCAAGAACGCCAAGGTGCTCGCCGTCGGGGCCGGCGGGCTCGGCTCGCCGACGCTGATGTACCTCGCCGCGGCGGGGGTGGGCACTCTCGGCGTCGTCGACTTCGACGTCGTGGACGAGTCCAACCTGCAGCGGCAGATCATCCACGGCCAGTCCGACATCGGGAAGCCCAAGGCGGTCTCGGCGAAGGAGTCGATCAACGAGATCAACCCGTTCGTCGACGTACGGCTGCACGAGGAGCGGCTGGACAGCTCCAACGTCATGGAGATCTTCGCCGACTACGACCTGATCGTGGACGGCACCGACAACTTCGCCACCCGCTACCTCGTCAACGACGCCTGCGTGCTGCTGGACAAGCCCTACGTGTGGGGCTCGATCTTCCGCTTCGACGGCCAGGTCTCGGTGTTCTGGGATTCCCACGGCCCCAACTACCGCGACCTGTACCCCGTCCCGCCGCCGCCGGGCATGGTGCCGTCCTGCGCGGAGGGCGGCGTGCTCGGCGTGCTGTGCGCGTCGGTCGGCGCGGTACAGGCCACCGAGGCGATCAAGCTGATCACCGGGATCGGGGAGACCTTGCTGGGCCGGCTGATGGTGTACGACGCCCTGGAGATGACCTGGCGGACCATCAAGGTGCGCAAGGACCCGAACGCCGAGCCGATCACCGAGCTGATCGACTACGAACTGTTCTGCGGCACCGTCTCCGACGCCGCCGCGGAGGCGGCCGCCGGCTCCACCATCGGCGTGCACGAACTCAAGGACATGATCGACAGCGGCAAGGACTTCCTGCTCGTCGATGTCCGGGAGCCCAACGAGTACGAGATCATCAAGATCCCCGGCTCGGTGCTCATCCCCAAGGACCGGATCCTGCGTGGGGAGGCGCTGTCCGAGCTGCCGCACGACAAGCCGATCGTCCTGCACTGCAAGTCCGGAGCCCGCTCGGCCGAGGCGCTGGCCGCGGTAAAGGCGGCCGGCTTCCGGGACGCGGTGCACGTGCAGGGCGGCGTACTGGCCTGGCAGTCCCAGATCGATCAGTCGCTCCCGACGTACTGATCTCATCCGAGCTCAGGAGTGCGGTTCTGGCACTCTCGTGACGGGATCGCTACCGCTAGCTTGGCCGGGTGAGTTGCGGCCGACCGGGTCGCGACGCCGACCTCCCCTTCGACATGGTCAGCTCCCCGAACTTCACCCGTGGCATCTACGACGGCGACGGCTCGGACTTCGGGCTGGTCGGGCCGGAGGGCTCGGCGCAGATCGAGGCGGAGTTCGAATCGCACTTCACGAACAAGGGGCTGCCCTTCCAGGGCACCGAGTTCTCCGGCCGGTCGGACTACCAGGCGTTCATCAACAACGGCATTCCTTCCGGTGGCCTGTTCACCGGAGCCGAGGGCATCAAGACCGAGGAAGAGGCGGCCATCTACGGCGGCGTCGCGGGGGAGCAGCACGACCCCTGCTACCACCAAGCCTGCGACAGCTTCACCCCGGTCCGGGATGGCGCAGACGCCGAGCTGTACGCCGCGCTCGATGCCGACTATCCCCTCGTGGGCAATGTCAACCTCGAGGCGCTCGACACCAACGCGGATGCCATTGCCCACCTCACGGCGAAGTACGCGATCAGCACCGCCTCGGTGACGCGGCCGGCAATCACCGCGTCGACGACGACGGCCGCCACCGCGGGTCGGGACGGAGACGCCGCGGCGTAGGACCGTCGCAGCACGATCTCGTTGTCGTGCCCAGCTCCGCCGGGCGCGAGACCTCGTGAGGGAAGGGTGTGCGGCTGCCGCTGGACTGGATCCTGCATCGTCCTGGATCAGGCTGGGAGGCGGCCGGCTTCCGGGATGCGGTGCGCGTTCAGGGCGGCGTCCTGGTCTGGCGGTCCCAGATCGATCCGTCGCTCATCGCCGCGGACTCCGGGATGCCGTCGAGCCGGGCGCACAGCACCAGGCCCATCGCGGCCCCCCGCTGCTGACCACCGGAGCGCTTGCGGTCCCGCCCGCCGTGGTGCTCGACCAGGCCGTCGCCCGCGAAGAAGGTGAGCGCGCCCCGGAACGCCGCTTCGAGCATGAGAAAGGCCTACACCGCGGTTGCCATGATGGCGCGGTGGGTGTCCCGAGCGACTTCGACGAGCTGGTGTACGACGTCGTCGAGCGCATCCCGCCCGGTCAGGTGCTCTCCTACGGCGACATCGCCGAACTGCTCGGCGGGTACGGCCCGCGCCGGGTCGCGCAGGCGTTGTCGCGCTCGGGCGGCGCCGTGCCGTGGCACCGGGTGATTCGCGCCGACGGCACCCCGGCGCCCGTGGTCGCGATGGAGCAATTGGCGCGCCTGCGGGCGGAAGGCACCCCGCTGCACGGGGATCGGGTGGACCTGCGGCGAGCCCGCTGGGCCGGCTCCAGCTCGCCATGATCACGCAGAACTGTCGGCCGTGCGTGATTGCATCGGGACATGACCGCATCCGCGCCGTACCGGCTGGTCCGGCCGACGCCGAGGCCCGCCGCGACGGTCGAGCTGGACTCCGCCCAGCGCCGCGTGGTCGAGCACCGCGACGGGCCGCTGCGGGTTCTGGCCGGGCCGGGGACGGGTAAGACCACCACGCTCGTGGAGGCGGCGGCCGCCCGGATCGAGGCCGGCGCCGATCCCGAGTCGGTGCTGCTGCTGACCTTCAGCCGGCGGGCCGCCGCCGAGCTTCGCGTGCGGATCGGCGCCCGGGTGGGGCGGACGATCCGCGAGCCGCTGGCCCGGACCTTCCACTCCTACGCCTTCGGGTTGCTCCGGCGTACGTCGGCGTTGCGCGGCGAACCGCCGCCCCGGCTGCTGTCCGGCCCGGAGCAGGACGCGGTGATCCGTGACCTGCTGGCCGGGCAGGCCCGCGGCGAGGGCGGGGCCCGATGGCCGGCGGGGTTCGCCCAGGCGATCACCACCCGCGGGTTCGCCGCGGAGCTGCGCGATCTGATGCTCCGAACCTTCGAGCGTGGGGTGCCGCCCGCCCAGCTCGCGGCCTGGGGCCAGGCCCGTAACCGGCCGGACTGGGTGGCTGCAGCGGCGTTCCTGCAGGAGTACCTGGACGTCACCGCATTGGCCGGGACGCACTCGATGGCCCTCGACCCGGCCGAGCTGATCCGCGCCGCCATCGACCTCCTGCACGCCGAGCCCGGCGGGCTGGACGCCGAGCGCTCCCGGCTCTCGCTGGTCCTGGTCGACGAGTACCAGGACACCGATCCCGCGCAGGAGGAGCTGCTGGCCCTGCTGGGCGGCGGCGGCCGCGATCTGATCGTCGTCGGTGACCCCGACCAGTCCATCTACGCCTTTCGCGGTACGACGCAGCGCGGCCTCCTCGACTTCCCGGAGCGCTTCTCGCAGGCCGATGGCCGTCCGGCGCCGACCATCGTCCTGACCACCTGCCGGCGCAGCGGTGCGAACCTTGTCGCCGCGTCCAGGCGGGTCATCGCGCACGTGTCCGGGCCACCGTGGCGGGAGCACCGGGCGCTCGAATCAACGGTGGCCGAGGCCGGTGAGGTGGCGGTGCACGTGCTGACTTCAGCCAGCCAGGAAGGGGCCTACGTCGCGCACCGGCTGCGCGAGGCGCACCTGCGCCACGGCATCCCCTGGTCGCGGATGGCGGTCCTGGTCCGTTCGACCACTCGTCAGCTGTCGGTGCTCCGGCGTGCCTTCACCTCCGCCGGGGTCCCCGTAGCGGTGGCCGGCGACGAGCTGCCATTGGCTGAGCAGCCCGCCGTCATGGCCTTGCTGGAGCTGCTCGACGCGGCCCTCGTACCCGACGGGGCGCCGCCGGACAGCTGGCCGGCCGGCTTCGACGAGCAGCTGGCGGTCGCCCTGCTCGGGTCGCCGCTCGGCGGGGCGGACGCCCTGGCGCTACGCCGGCTGCGTCAGCAGTTGCGCCGCTTGGTGGCCGACCCTAGCCGGCCCTCGGGCGCGCTGCTCGTGGAGGCGCTGTGCGATCCGCGCGACCTGCTGGCCCTCGACGACCGGGCGGCCGCGCCCGCGCAGCGGGTCGCCGACCTGCTGGCCACCGCCCGCCGGGTGGCCGCCGAGCCGGGCCGGACCGTGGAGGACATCCTCTGGGCGGTGTGGCAGGCCAGCGGGCTGGGGCCGCGCTGGCAGCGGACCAGCCGGCAGCCGGGCGTGCGCGGCGCGGCGGCCGATCGGGACCTGGACGGTGTGGTCGCCCTGTTCGACGCGGCCGCCCGCTTCGTGGACCGGTTGCCGCTGGCTGGCCCACGACGCTTCCTGGACCACGTGCGGGCCCAGCAGATCCCGGCGGACTCGCTGGCCGCGCGGGCCCCGGCCGGCGAGGCGGTCCGCATCCTCACCGCGCACGCCGCGAAAGGCCTGGAGTGGGACCTCGTCGTGGTGGCTGGTGTGCAGGAAGGACTCTGGCCTGACCTGCGGGTGCGGGGCAGCCTGCTCGGCTCGGAGCAGGTGGTCGACCTCGCCACCGGGCACGACCCGAGCACGTTGTCCCCGGTGAGCGCGCTGCGCGACGAGGAGTGGCGGCTGTTCTACGTCGCGGTCACCCGAGCCCGTCAGCAGGTGGTCGTCACTGCGGTGGACAGCCCCGACGGCGACGTACCGTCCAGGCTGCTCGACGCGATCGACGAGCGGGTGCTCACCGCCGATGCGCGCCGGCACAGCGCCGTACCGAGACTGCTGACGTTGCCGGCGCTGGTCGCGGAGCTGCGCGCCACCGTCGCCGACCCCGCGGCGGAGGCCGAACGACGGACTCAGGCTGCGGGTGCGCTGCAGCGGCTCGCCGCGGGGGAGGTCGCCGGGGCGGACCCGGACGGCTGGTGGGGCGCTCTGCCGCTGTCCGACGACCGGCCGGTGCGCGGTCCCGACGAGCAGGTCTGGGTGTCGCCGTCGAAGGTGGAGCGGTTCAGCACCTGCGGGCTGCAGTGGCTCCTGGAATCCGCCGGCGGCGCCAGCGGACCGGGTGCGAGCCAGGGACTGGGCACGCTGGTGCACGACGTGGCCACGCTGGCCGTCGACGCGCGGGTGGATCTCGACACGTTGCTGACCCGCCTGGACGAGAGCTGGGCCGAGCTGGACTTCGGCGGTCCCTGGTACTCCCGGCACCAAC
>JACCSC010000123.1 GCA_013813215.1 Geodermatophilaceae bacterium
TGACCACGTCGGCGCCGATCTGGGTGCGCAGCCGCTGCAGTATCCGCGGGGCCAGCAGCCGCAGCTGGGTGGCCCAGGCGGTCGACTCGGCCGCCACGACGAGGGTCCCTTCGTGGAGGGACTCCGGCGTGCTGTGCGCGGCGATGCCCGCTCCGACCAGGTGCTCCCAGCGTCCCAGCACGGCCGCCTCGGCCGAACGGCGAGTCCAGCCGCGCTCGCCCAGCAGGCCGTCGATCAGGGCGCCAACGGTTTGCGGGTCGCGCGGGTCGGCACCCGAGCCGGTCCAGCTCGGCCGCGCCTGCCCGGCCACCCGCCGCCACCCGGCCCGGTTCGTACGTTCGTTGTTCCGTGTCGAGCGGCGAGCCGCCTCCAGCGCCGCCCTGGCCAGGTCCGCCCCGGCGGGGCGAGGGTTCTCGGTCTGGTCGCTCACAGCTGGCGCACCTCCCCGGCCGCGACTTCGTAGCGCTGACCTTGCACCGACGACGGTACGTCGGCCTCCACCGCCGCCGTGATGATCGCCTGCTCGGCCGCGGTGGCGCGCTCGGCCAACCGGGCGCGGCGGGTGATGTCCAGCTCGGCGAAGACGTCGTCGAGCAGCAGTACCGGTTCGTCGCCGTCGCTGCTCAGCAGGTCGTAGGACGCCAGCTTCAAGGCCAGAGCCAGGGACCAGGACTCGCCGTGGCTGGCGTAGCCGCGGGCCGGCAGCGCCCCGATCCGGAGCTGCAGCTCGTCGCGGTGCGGCCCGACCAGGGTGATGCCGCGCTCCACCTCCTGGGCGCGCACCATCTCCAGCTCGCGCCGCAGCGCCTCGCCGATCGTGGCCCGATCGGCCTCCGGATCCAGCTCGGACACCGAGGCGTCGTACGTCAGCTCCGTCTGCCCGCCGCCGGCGAGGACGTCGTACGCCGCCACGACATACGGCCGCAGCGCCGCCAGCAGTTCCAGCCGTCCGGCCAGCAGGGCCGCGCCGGCCTCGGCCAGGTGCCCGTCCCACACGTCGAGGGTCCGCAGGTCCCCGGCCGCACCCGCCCGCCGGGCCGAGCCGGCCGTCTTGAGCAGGGCGTTGCGCTGCTTGAGCACCCGGTCGTAGTCCGCTCGTACGCCGGCGTACCGCGGGTGGCGCAGGACCAGCAGCTCGTCCAGGAAGCGGCGCCGCTCGCCCGGGTCACCCTTGACCAGGGCCAGGTCCTCCGGCGCGAACAGGACGGTGCGCAGGATGCCGAGCACGTCCCGCACCCGGGTGGCCGGGGCCCGGTTGACCCGCGCCCGGTTGGCCTTGCCCGGCGTCACCTCGAGCTCGATCTGCAGTTCGCGGCCGGCCCGGACCACCGCGGTGCGCACCACGGCCCGGTCGGCGCCGGCCCGTACCAGGGGTGCGTCGCCGGCCACCCGGTGGCTGCCCAGGGTGGCCACGTAGCCGATCGCCTCGACCAGGTTGGTCTTGCCCTGCCCGTTGGCCCCGATCAGCACCACCGCACCGGGATCCAGGGTGAGCTGGGCCTGGTGATAGTTGCGCCAGTCGGTGACCGACAGCTGCCGGACGTACACGGGCGATCCGCCGTCACCCTGGTCGCGCTGCCGCCACGGTCAGGCCGGGGTCTCGGCCTCGTCGGTGGCCACCGCCCGCACCGCGTGCCCACCGAACTGCTGGCGCAGCGCCGCCACCGCCTTCATCGCCGGCGATTCCTGCTGGCGGCTGCCGAAGCGGGCGAACAGGGCCGCCGCGATGACCGGCATCGGCACCGAGTTGTTGATCGCCTCGTCCAGGGTCCACCGGCCCTCGCCGGAATCGGCCACCCAGCCGGTGATCTGGGCCAGCTCCGGGTCGGCGTCGAGGGCGAGCACGAGCAGGTCCAGCAGCCACGACCGGATGACCGTGCCCTGGGTCCAGCTCTTGAGCACACCGGGAACGTCGTGCACGACGTCGGTCGCGGCGAGCAGCTCGTAGCCCTCGGCGTAGGCCTGCATCAGCCCGTACTCGATGCCGTTGTGCACCATCTTCGCGAAGTGCCCGGCGCCCACCGGCCCGGCGTGCACGAAGCCGGCGTCGCCCTCCGGCTTGAGGGTGTCGAAGACCGGCTGCACCTTGGCCACGTCCTCGGCCTGGCCACCGACCATCAGGGCATAGCCGTTGTCCAGGCCCCACACTCCACCGCTGACGCCGGCATCGACGTACCCGATGCCCCGCTCGGCGAGGAAGGCGGCGTGCACGCGGTCGTCGGTGTAACGCGAGTTGCCGCCCTCGATGACCACGTCGCCTGCCTGCAGGCGCGCGGCCAACTCCTGCACCGTGCTACGGGTGGGATCCCCGGAGGGCACCATCACCCAGATCACCCGGGGGGCGGCCAGCGCCTGTACCAGCTCGTCGAGGCTGGCCACGGTGCGGGTCTCGACGTGCGGGTCGTAGCCGACGACCTCGTGACCGCCTCGGCGCAGCCGCTCGACCATGTTGCCGCCCATCTTGCCCAGCCCGATCAGGCCGATCTGCATCGGTGACCTTCCCCTTGCGTGTGTGGTGTGGTGAGCCGGCTCAGCTAGGGAGCCGGACCGGCATGATCAGGTACCGGTAGTCCTCGTTCCCCGGACCCTCGGCCGGTACACCGGTCAGCACGGCCGGCTTGTTCGGTGTGGTGAACGACAGCCGGACGGTCTCGGTGTGTACCGCGGACAGCCCGTCCAGCAGGAACGTGGGGTTGAACCCGATGGTCATGGGCTCCCCGGCGTACTCCGCGTCCATCCCCTCCTCGGCCCGGCCCTCGTCGTCCCCGCCGGCCAGCAGCCGCAACCCGTCCGGGCCGAAGGTCAGCCGCACCGGCGTTCCCCGGTCCGCCACGAGCGCGACGCGCTTGACCGCCTCCACGAAGCCGGCCACCCGCACCTCGGCGGTCGCCGCCGACTCGGCGGGCAGCAGCTTGCGGTACGGCGGGAACTCCGCGTCGAGCAGGCGCGTCGTGGCGTAGCGGGTGGAGCTGGCGAAGCCCATGATCCCCTCGCCGGCTCCGGTGCTGGACAGCGCGAGGGTCACCTCGGCGCCGCCGGTCAGCGTCTTGGCCGCGTCGGACAGGCTGCGGGCGGGGATCAGCACGGCCGCGCTGTGCCCCGACTGCTCCGGCGACCAGCCGAACTCGCGCACGGCCAGCCGGTAGCGGTCGGTGGCCGCCAGGGTCAGCCGGTCGCCGTCGATCTCCAGCCGGACCCCGGTGAGCATCGGCAGCGTGTCGTCCCGGCCGGCGGCGACGGCGACCTGGGAAACCGCGGTGTCGAAGTCGGCGCTGGACACGACGCCGGCTGTGGTCGGCATCTTGGGCAGGGTGGGGTAGTCCTCAACCGGCATCGTGGGCAGGGTGAACCGGGCCGACCCGCAGCTGATCGTGAGCCGGGGGCCGTCGACGGCGACCTCCACCGGGTGCGGCGGCAGCGCCTTGGCGATGTCGGCGAGCAGCCGGCCGGAAACCAGGGCCCGCCCGGCGCTCTGCGCGTGGACGTCAATGGTGGCCTGGGTGGAGACCTCGTAGTCGAACGCCGACAGCCGCAGGGACTCTCCCGAGACGTCGAGCAGGATGCCGGCCAGCACGGGTACCGGCGGCCGCGACGGCAGGCTGCGGGCGGTCCACGCGACGGCCTCGGCGAGTATCTCGCGCTCGACCCTGAACTTCATGAACCGCTCCCCACTCGTGTGATCCCCAGGTCTGGCCGCTGGTGATGTGGTGTGCCTTGCCCTGGAGAACTACCTGTCATCGTCGTCATCACTGCTGTGGAACCTGTGGAGAACGCCCTGCCGCGCAGGTCAGCACCCGTCGACGGGTGTGCGCCAGATGTGGACGGCGTACGGGACTGACCCCGTTTCGCGGTGGACGGGGCCGGGGGCGGCACGCGAACGCCGTCGCCGTCCCGCTCTGTCCACAGGTTTCTCCCCAGACTGTGCACGCGCAGTGTGGCCCACGCCACCGACCGCCCGCTCACCGCGGGTTCCGGTGCTTGATCCGGGCGGTGAGTTCGGTGACCTGGTTGAAGATCTGCCGGCGCTCGGCCATCAGGGCACCCACCTTCTTCACCGCGTGCATCACGGTGGTGTGGTCCTTGCCGCCGAACTGTTTGCCGATGCTGGGCAGGGACAGGTTGGTCAGCTCGCGGCAGAGGTACATGGCCACCTGGCGGGCGTTGACCAGGTTGCGGTTGCGGCTGTGCGAGGTCAGGTCCTCGAGGCTGATCGAGAAGTACTCGGCGGTGACGGCCATGATCGTCGCGGCGTCGATCTCCGAGGAGTCAGAGTCCGGGAGCAGGGCCTGCAGCACGATCTCGGCCAGCGCCAGGTCCACGGCCTGCATGTTCAGGCTGGCGAAGGCGTTGATCCGGATCAGCGCACCCTCAAGTTCGCGGATGTTGCTCTGGATCTTGCTGGCGATGTACTCCAGCACATCCGGCGGAACCCGCAGGTTCTCCAGCTGCGCCCTTTTCCGGAGGATCGCGATCCGCGTCTCGAGGTCGGGCGCGGTGACGTCGGTGATCAACCCCCACTCGAACCTGGTCCGCAGCCGGTCCTCCAGGGTGGTCAGCTGCTTGGGCGGTCGATCGCAGGTGATGACGATCTGCTTGCTCGCGTTGTGCAGCGTGTTGAAGGTGTGGAAGAACTCCTCCTGGGTGCGCTCGGCGCGCTCCAGGAACTGGATGTCGTCGACCAGCAGGATGTCGACGTCCCGGTAGCGCCGGCGGAAGGCCTCGGCCTTGCCTGAATGCACCAGGTTGATGAAGTCGTTGGTGAACTCCTCGGTGGAGACGTAGCGCACCCGCACGTGCGGGAACAGCCGATAGGCGTAGTACCCGATGGCGTGCAGCAGGTGGGTCTTGCCCAGGCCTGACTCGCCGTAGATGAACAGCGGGTTGTAGGCCTTGGCCGGCGCCTCGGCGACGGCTACCGCGGCGGCGTGGGCGAACCGGTTGCTCGAGCCGATGACGAAGCTGTCGAAGATGTACTTGGGGTTCAGCCGGGCCGGTTGGGCGGCCCGTTCCGTACGCCGTTCGGCGAAGATATCCACAACGTTGTCCACAGCGATGTCTTCGTCGAGCGGATACGTCCGGTGATCGATGTCGAACTGCTCCGCGTCGGGGTTCAGCGCGGCCACCGCCTCGGCACTGGGCAGACCCTCGGTCGCCGCCGGGTCGACCGAAACCGCGATCTTGATGGCGCGGCCGAACTCGGTACTCAGGACGTCGGACAGCTGCGGGCGAAGTTGCGCCTCCAGCACGCTGTGCGTGTAGTCGTTGGGCGCGGCCAACAATGCGGTGTCGTCCAGCAGGCCGATCGGCTTGGTCAGGCTGAGGAACGCGCGCTGCTGGGCGGTCAGATCGAGCCGGCCGAGCCGGCGAAGCGCGGTGGGCCAGATGTGCTCCAGCGTGCCGGGCTCATCGGGCACGGGCGGTTGCCTTCCTCGTCACCTTCACGTTCCGGCGGCGGATCTTTCCCCGCCGCCGTTACCGCCCGCCAACGACCTCCACCGTCCATCCACAGGCTGTCCACAGCGTGGGACGTCGAGCCGAGCCGAGCACGAGAGGTGGCCGGACCGGGGCGCGGGTACTGCTCGGGGGACGCTAACAGCGCCCGCGTGGCAGCCACAACCGCGGGTCGCCATGGGCTAGGGTGCCCGGCCCGGCTGGACCTCACGCGGGCTGGGGGTCACGACTTCATGCCCGGCTGGGGTACCGTGAGCAACGAGTGTGCCCGTGCTCATCGCCGTACCGTCCGCTCGCGGACTCCCGGCGGACGACGGGCGCGCACCTGGCATCGCAGTATTCGATTCTCCCTGCTCACGCAGGCCGCACCTCTCGGAGATCCGGTGAGCAAGCGTACGTACCAGCCGAACAACCGGCGCCGCGCCAAGACGCACGGCTTCCGGCTGCGGATGCGCACTCGGGCCGGTCGGGCTGTCCTCGCGGCCCGGCGGCGCAAGGGCCGCGACAGTCTGTCCGCCTGACCCGTCAGCGTGCTCCCGCCTGCGGCCCGGTTGCGCCACCGCGACGACTTCGTTGCCGTGCTGCGTCACGGTCGGCGGGCCGCCCGGGGGGCACTCGTCGTTCACCTGCTCATTGATGCGGCGGGCTGTGACGCGTCCGGCTCCGGCCCGCGGGTCGGCCTCGTGGTCGGTCAGGGCGTCGGTGGTGCGGTACGCCGCAACGAGGTCAGCCGCCGGCTGCGCCACCTGATGCGCCCGCGGCTGCACCGGCTCCCTGACCAGACCCGCCTCGTCGTCAGGGCCCTGCCCGCGGCGGCGGGCCGGAGTTCGGTGGCGCTCGGCCAGGATCTCGACGCCACCCTCGACCGGCTGCTGCCGGCCCGGGTCGGGACGTCATGAGCCGGGTGGGGGGTTGGCTCGCTGCCCCGATCCGCGGCTATCAGCGCTGGATCAGCCCGGCCTTCCCGCCGAGCTGTCGCTACGAGCCCTCGTGCAGCGCTTACGCCGTGCAGGCGCTGTCCACCCGCGGCCCGGCGATGGGGCTGGCGCTGACCGGCTGGCGGCTGCTGCGCTGCGCCCCCTGGGGGCGCGGCGGGTGGGATCCGGTTCCCCCGCGGCGGCGTACCCTGCGGATGACCCGGCGGACGGCCGTCCCCGATACCTCACGAACGTTGCGGCGGGAGCCTTCCGTTGTCTCTTGACTGGCTGTATACGGCCATCTCTTTCGTCCTGAAGATGTGGCACAGCGTCTTCGAGGCGATCGGGATGGACCCCGACGCCGGTGTCACCTGGACCCTGTCGATCTTCTTCCTGGTCGTGACGGTGCGGATCCTGCTGTTCCGCTTCTTCATCAAGCAGGTGAAGTCCCAGCGGGCCATGCAGGAGCTGCAGCCGGACATCCAGAAGCTCCGCCAACAGTACGGAGCAGACCGACAGGGGATGGCCAAGGCGCAGCAGGACCTGTTCCGGGAGCGGGGGGTCAACCCGCTGGCCGGCTGCCTGCCGATCATCCTGCAGGCGCCGGTCTTCCTGGCCCTGTTCCACGTGCTG
>JACCSC010000155.1 GCA_013813215.1 Geodermatophilaceae bacterium
CCGACCTGCGCGAAGTTGAAGAACCAGGCGGCATTCTGCGGGGAGAGGTTGATGCAGCCGTGCGAGACGTTGCGCACGCCCTGGTCGGCCACCGACCACGGTGCGGAGTGCACGAACTCGCCGTTGTTGGAGATCCGGGTGGCGTACTCGACCTCGGTGACGTAGCCGCCGGCGTCCAGAGCCAGCCCGTACGTCGTGGAGTCCATGGTCTTGTTGCGGTTCTTGTCGATCACCACGTGGGCTCCGCTGCGGGTCTCGAAGCCGCCCTCGGTCCGGCCCATGGACACCGGCATGGTGCGCACCAGCTGCTCGCCGTCGTACACCTGCATCTGGTGGGTCTGCGCGTTGGCGACGCTGCGGTGGGCCGGCCCGACGTCGAAGCTGATCTGGCGGTCCACCTCTCCCCACGCGCCGGCACCGAAGTCCAGGCCGAACAGGTTGACGTCAACCGTCACCTGGGTCCCCGCCTGCCAGTAGACCTGGGGCCGCCAGTGCACCTCGGTGTCGGACAGCCAGCTCCACGACCCTTCCTGTGGCGGCGTCACGGTGACGGTCAGGTGACGCTGGACTTCCGCGCGGTCGGTGACGGGGGCGTCGAGATAGACGCGGACCGGCATCGCGATGCCGACGGTCGTCCCGTCCAGCGGCCCGATCGAAGGGAAGACGAGCTGCTGCGGCTCGATGGTCGTGAACCTCGACTGGGTGGTCGTGCGCTGCCCGTCCTCGCCCTCGGCGGTGGCTCGCACGACATAGGTCTGCGCGTAAGCGAGCGGTCCGGTCGACGCCCAGCCTGTCTCGTCGGCGGTCAGTTCGCCGGTGAGGATCGCGCCTGCAGTGTCCGTGACCAGGACCGAGGCCAGCTCGCCGCCGTCGGTCGAGACGGTGATCGGGGTCGTGGGGTTGATGCCGGTGGCGGTGGTCGGCGGCATGACCAGGACGACGGGGGCCGGCCCCTGCGGCGTCGTACCGGGGTCGTCGCCGTTGTCACCGTTGCGGGCGCTGGCTCCTGCCGTGCACCCGGCGAGCAGCGCCACACAGAGCCCCAGCGGGACGAGCCGCGCCCGAACTCGCACCCCGACCGCCATGGACCGTCCCTCTCGCATCGTCACCAGTCTGCCCCAGCGGCCTGACAGAACCGACGAGGCGCGGCCGATCACTGCCCAGCGGGCCAGTGCTCGACGATGAGTTCGGGCATCGGGAAGTCCTTCGGGTTGCCGGTGGCCAACCGGGCGCCGACCTGTACAGCGGCGGCGGCGATGAGACAGTCGGCTTGGGCGAGCGTCCGGCCGCGACGGGCATACTCCCGCCGCCAGTCGGCCGCCCGCACAGCCTGCTCCCGATCCAGCGGGAGGACACGAAGTCCGGCGAGAAAGCGGAGTCCGCGGTCGCGGTCGGCCGAGTGGAGCCCGCGGACGATCTCCTCCACGTTGATCGGGGACACCACCGGAGTCGTTGCCTTGTCCCGGAGATCCCGGATGCGGGCGACCACCGGTCGACCGCGCAAAGCGTCGATCAGGACGGTGCTGTCGAGGAGCACGAAAGCCATCAGCCCACGCGGGTCTTGTCGGCGCGTCTCTGATCGCGCACCCACGCGGCCGGGTCGGCATCCCACTCGTGCCCGCCGTCGGCGATGCCGCCGAAGCCCTGCTCGATGTCGTCCCAACGGCGGGCATCGTCGAGAGCCGCTCGGATGAGGCTGGCGACGAAAGCGCTACGACGACCCGGGCCCACTCGCTCGTCGAGCTCGGCGACCAGCTCGTCCTCGACCAGTATGTGCAATCGCATGTGCTTTACGATACACACGCTCCTGGCTGGGGTACCCTCCAACGGCTGCCCGCGGGCGGCACCGCGCCGCTAGCTCAACTGGCAGAGCAGCTGACTCTTAATCAGCGGGTTCGGGGTTCGAGTCCCTGGCGGCGCACCACGAAGAACCTGGTCAAGACCCAGTTCTTCTGTCCTAAGGCTCTCGCAATTGGCCCTTCAGGTCCGGCCCCACTATGAGCCCCACTAT
>JACCSC010000161.1 GCA_013813215.1 Geodermatophilaceae bacterium
GCAGGGGGACGCCCGCGAGCATCTTCGTCGCATAGCTGCTTCCGGTGCGACCGGAGTCCCGGTGCGTCGCGAGATCGAACTCGAGTCCGTCGACGGTCTGATCCTTCCCGGCGGGGAATCCACCACGATCGCCAAGCTGCTCACCCGATTCGAGCTGATGGAACCGCTGCGCAAACACATCGGGTCGGGCCTGGCGGTGTACGGATCCTGCGCCGGGATGATCCTGCTCGCCGACCGGCTGCTGGACGCACCGTCGGACCAGCGGACCCTCGGCGGGCTGGACGTCACGGTGCGCCGCAACGCCTTCGGCCGCCAGGTCGACTCGTTCGAGGGCGACCTCGACTTCCCGGCGGTGGGGGACCGGCCCATGCACGCTGTGTTCATCCGCGCCCCGTGGGTGGAGCAGGCCGGACCCGGGGTGCAGACCCTCGCCAGCATCCCCAGCGGACCGGCGGCCGGTAGGATCGTCGCGGTGCGGCAGGGCGTGTTGCTCGCGACCGCGTTCCACCCCGAGATGACCGGGGATACCCGCGTGCACGAATTGTTCGTCCGGATCGTCCGCGCGGCGTGAGACGGACCATCCGGACCGCGAAGGGCGTGGGGTAACGATGAGCGGCCACTCCAAGTGGGCTACCACCAAGCACAAGAAGGCTGCCCTGGACTCCAAGCGCGGCAAGCTGTTCGCCAAGCTGATCAAGAACATCGAGGTCGCGGCGCGGACCGGCGGGGCCGACCCGGCGGGGAACCCGACGCTGTACGACGCCGTACAGGCCGCGCGCAAGTCATCGGTGCCCAACGACAACATCGACCGGGCGGTCAAGCGGGGCGCGGGCCTGGAGGCCGGCGGTGCCGATTGGCAGACGATCACCTACGAGGGCTACGGCCCGGCCGGCGTGGCCTTCCTCATCGAGTGCTTGACCGACAACCGCAACCGGGCGGCCATGGAGGTCAGGACGGCGATGTCCCGCAACGGCGGGACCATGGCCGATCCCGGCTCGGTGTCCTACCTGTTCACCCGCAAGGGCATCGTTCTCGTGCCGGGGGCGGGGCTGGGCGAGGACGACGTCCTGCTGGCCGTCCTCGACGCGGGGGCGGAGGAGGTCAACGACCTCGGGGAGGCCTTCGAGGTGATCAGCGAGGCCGGGGACCTGGTCGCCGTGCGCTCCGCGCTGCAGGCCGCGGGCATCGACTACGACTCGGCCGAGGCGAGTTTCCTGCCGAGCGTGCAGGTCGAGCTGGACGAGCAGAACGCGGGCAAGGTCTTCCGGTTGGTCGAGGCGCTCGAGGACTGCGACGACGTCCAGAACGTCTATGCGAACTTCGACGTCTCCGACGAGATCATGGCTGCTGTGGGCTGAGTCCGACCGGGGAAGTTCTCGGGCCGGCCTCCGGCGTGTCGCCGCCGCGGCCTCGTGCCCGCCGGTCACCATGACAGGTGCCGAACGGACGCCGGGCCCCTGCATGTATGAGATGCAGGGGCCCGGCCCGGTCTCCCGGAGTCCTTCCGCCGAAGCGGCGGGACTCCCGCAGACCTACTCCCGTGTCCGCTCCGCCGAAACGGAGCTGACTCGGAAGTCCGTAACCGACTCCGCAGGACACACGCCTCGCAACCGGTCTCCCAGTGCGCCTGCGCTGTTCGGATTTGACTCCGAACCGGTCCTCCGTCGTCAGCGACGTAGTGCATGTGTAGTCCCGGACTCCTTGCCCCGCAAGGGTTTCAGCGCACTATTTCCGCTGTCCCCAGGATTGGGTACGCCGTCCACAGCCGGGCCGGGGTTGTCCCCCGCGTCACCGGTGTTATCCCCCGGTTATCCACCGACGGGTGCACAACCCGTCCTGCGCCGCGAGACCCTGCCGGAGCAGCTCGCGGGACATGGCCTGCCAACGCGGGCGGAACGCATACACCGCCGCCAGCCGCAGCAGCGCGGTCATCTCGTAGACGGCGAGCCGGCGGACCGTCGCGGGGGCCGGCCCGACTGCCGCCAGCAGTGCGGTGCGTGCCGTCCGGGCACCGCCGCCCGACAGCGCACCCTGCAGCGTGCGCAGCCGCAGGTGGGCCAGCAGGTTGCCCAGATCCAGCGCCCGCTCTCCGACGGCCAGCGTGTCGACGTCCAGCATCCCGACCTCGTCCGGTCCGCAGACCAGCAGTTGCTTGTCGTGCAGGTCGCGGTGCAGCAAGCCCAGCGGACCGGCCTCGACGCCGAGCAGCGCGGCGGCCACCGGGTCCGAATTCGTCGGACCCGGCAGTACGCCGTAGCCGGCGGCCAGCCGCAGCCAACCCGTGACCACGCCGAGCTCCGCGGCGGCGTCGTGGCGCGGAAACCCTTCCTGCGGGCCGTCGTGCAGTCGGTCGACCGCGTGCCCCACCGAGGTCCAGGTGGCGTGCAGCTCAGCCGGGTCCGCCACTCGTCCCACGTCGAGGACGGTGCGGCCCGGCAGCGCGCTCAGACCCAGCACGCCCCGCGCGTCGTCATGGCCGCATATCTGAGGCATTCGCACCGGCCCGCCGGACAGCGTGGAGGCCCGCTGCGCCGCCGCCCGGATCGCCGGGGCCCGTCCGGGCCGGACCAGCTTGAGGTACGTCGGACCGGCCAGCCGCACCACGGCCCGACGCTCGGGGCGGTGCGCGAGCAACTCCGCGCCGGGGCGGCTGACCAGCTCGGTCAGCGCGGTCAGCCGGCGGTCCACCCCCGCCGGCTGCAGGAG
>JACCSC010000167.1 GCA_013813215.1 Geodermatophilaceae bacterium
GTGGACGCCGACCCCGCCGACGGGGCCGGCCACGGCCAGACCCGGGCCAGGCGCGTGCGAGCGGTGGTAGAGGCCTCGTGCGAGGAGGTGTTGCGGCACGTGGGCCGGGCCACCGGCGCCGGGCCGCACGGCCGCGATGCCGCGTTCTCCCGCCGGGTTGCCGACCTCACCGTGTACCTGCGCCAGAGTCATGCCGAGCGCGACCTGGCCGCGCTGGGGACGCTGCTGGCCGATGGAGCCGAGGCTTCATGGTGACCGCCATCGTCGGGGCTGGAACCCCGGAGGCGACCTGGCAGGAATGGCCTGCGCTGCATACGTTTCCGGCGCTGGAGCTGGCCGGCTGCACGCGCGCCCTGCTCGTCGCACCGCATCCCGACGACGAGGTGCTCGGCTGCGGTGGCCTCCTGCGGCTCCTGCACCAGCGCGGCGTACGCACCGAGATCGTGGCCGTCACCGACGGCGGCGCCTCACATCCCGACTCCCCGACCGTGCGCCCGGAGGAGCTGGCGGTTCTGCGCCGCACGGAGTCCCGGCGGGCATTGGCGCGGCTGGGGTTGGGTGACGTGCCGGTGCGCCGGCTGGGCTGCGCCGACGGCGCGGTAGCCGAAGCCGTCGTCACAGCTCGGCTCGCGGACCTGCTGGGCGAGACCACCGCCTCGACGTGGTGCCTGGCCACGTGGCGCGGCGACGGCCATCCTGACCACGAGGCGGTCGGCCGCGCCACGACGCGGGCGTGTGCCCAGACCGGGGCCCGGTTGCTCGAGTACCCGATCTGGACCTGGCACTGGGCCGCGCCGGGTGATCCGCGCGTCCCTTGGGATCGGGCCCGTGCGGTGTCCTTGGACGCGGCCACCCGCGCCGCGAAGCTGGCCGCCGTCGACTGCTTCGACAGCCAGATCCGGCCGCTGTCTGCGCATCCGGCCGATCAGGTCGTGTTGGACGGGGCCACCCTGCGGCGGCTGACCCGCGACTTCGAGGTGGTCCTCGGATGAGCGCCGCCGCACTCCCCGCCGCGGAGGCGCCGGTATGAGCTCGGAACGGTTGCCAGACCGCTACTTCGACGACCTGTACGCCGGCGCGGCCGACCCGTGGGGCTTCCAGGACCGCTGGTACGAACGTCGCAAGCGGGCACTGACCACCGCCCTGCTGCCGCGCCCCCGCTACCGGTACGGGTTCGAACCGGGCTGCTCCCTCGGCGTCCTGACCGAGGCGCTGGCCGGGCGCTGCGACCAGCTGTTGGCCACCGATGTGTCCCCTGCCGCCCTGGCCGCAGCCCGAGAGCGACTGGCCGGGCAGGATCACGTCCGGTTCCGCTGCTGGGCCCTGGGTGACCCGTGGCCGGACGGGCCGTTCGACCTCGTCGTGCTGAGTGAGGTCCTGTACTACCTGCGGGCGCCGCTGTTGCGCCGGGTCCTGCACCAGGCGGCGGCGGCCCTGGAGCCGGGCGGGACCCTGCTGGCCGTGCACTGGCGGCACCCGGTGACGGACTATCCCCTCGGGGGCGACGAGGTGCACGCGGAGCTGGGCCGGACACCGGGGCTGGTCGGCACTGCTCGCTACCAGGATCTCGACGTGCTGGCCGAGTGCTTCCTGCGCACTCCGCCTGACCCGGTCTGGGTCGCGACCGCCGAAGGACTGGTGTGAGGGTCACGGCCGTCGGGGTCGTGGTGCCGGTTCACGACGAGGAGAAGCTGCTGCCGCGCTGCCTGGCCGCGGTGCGGGCGGCCGCGGCCGGCTGCGGCGTACCCGTCCACGTCGTCGTCGTACTGGACGCCTGCGCGGACGGCAGTGCCGCCGCGGCCGCGGCGGTCGGTGAGGTGGCGACGTCGACCACGCTGCTCACGGTGAACCTGCGTTGCGTCGGTGCCGCTCGGGCCCTGGGCTGCCGGCACGTGCTCGACCGACTCGGCGTCGCGGGAACCTGGCTGGCCAACACGGATGCGGACAGCGCGGTGCCGCCGGACTGGCTGGAGCGGGGGTTGGCCTACGCCGCAGAGGACTACGACGCGGTGGCCGGCACGGTCGAGGTCGACGACTGGTCGACGCACGACGCAGACGTGCGCTCGGCGTACGTGGCCGGGTACCAGGACCGCTGGGACCACCGGCACGTGCACGGCGCGAACCTCGTGGTATCGGGCCAGGCGTACGCCGCCGTCGGGGGCTTCGACCCCGTGGTCTGCCACGAGGACGCCGGGCTGGCCCGGGCGCTGATCGCCGCCGGCCGAGCCATTGCCTGGGCCGACGACCTCCCCGTTCTCACCAGTGGCCGGATCCGAGGCCGGACCCCGGGCGGATTCAGCGGCTACCTGCGTTCGCTGGCCGACGACACGGCTCCCGAAGCCGTCGCCTGAGGGTCAGCTCGCCGACTCGGCCAGCGCCTCCTTGATCCGAACCCGACCGCCGCTGCGCAGCAGCGCTCCGGCGTAGATCCGGCCACCGAGACGGACCAGCGCAACGGTCGCCAGCAGCATGAGCACGATCGAGGCGACCAGCTCCCACCAGGCCACCTCGCCCGCGGCGGTCCGCACCGGCATCACCAGGGGGGACAGGCCGGGGATGAAGGAGGTGACCACCGCCAGCGGGCCGTCCGGGTTCTGCACGGCCTGGATGGCGACCACAAAGGCGGCGACCAGGACACCGATCGTCGGCAGCAGAACGGTCTGCAGATCCTCCTGCCGCGAGACCAGCGCCGCACCCGCGGCGAACGTGGCGGCGTAGAAGCCGTAGCCCAGGAGGAACCAGCCGATCACCTGGGCGAGCGTGCCGATCGCGTCGCCGGGCACGGTCAGCACGTCGAGCGAGATCGCCGCGCCGACGCCGACGACCCCGATCACGACGAGCTGCGCGAGCCCGAGCAGGCCGAGGCCGATCACCTTGCCGGCCAACAGCTGCCACGGCCGGATCGTGGACAGCAGGAGTTCCACGACCCGGCTGGACTTCTCCTCGACGACTCCCATCGCCACGTACTGCCCGATCAGGATCAGCAGCCCGTACAGCACGCTGACGCCGACGATCGCGATCACCTGGCGTTGCTGGTCGCGCTGAGCGTCGGAGTCCAGGCTGACCACGTCCAGCCGCGGGACGTCGAAGGCGGTCGCCACCTCGGCCGGATCGATGCCGGCGGCACTCAGCCGCTCCGCGGCGATGAGCCCGGCGTAGGCCCGGTCGAGGATCTGCTGCAGCACTCCGTCCACGGACGTGACGACCAGGATCTGATCGCCGTCGACCGCCGCGTCGATGTCCTCCGCCTCGAGCGCAGCCCGCACGGCCGCCTCGTCGGGGTAAGCGCTCACGTCGACCTCGGCGCCCAGCGCGTCGGCCTGGGCCTGCACTGCCTCCTCGAACCCGGCCGGGTCCCCGACCATGCCGACGTCGTAGGTCGAATCATCGCCTCCGAGCAACGCAGGAAGCAGGGCCGAGGCGAGGATCACGACGGCGATGAACGCCGAGGAGATCAGGAAACCCTTGTCCCGCAGCTTCGCCATCACCTCGCGGCGGGCGATCAGGGACACGGCCGCCGTGCTGGACAACCCACCCGTACTCAGGCCGCCACCGCCTCGCGGAACAGCTCGGTCAGGGTCGGCGCCCGCCAGCTGAAGTGCTGTACCCGCCCCGTCCGCTGCGCCGCGGCGAGCACCTCCTGGTCGCGCGTTGGGTCGTCCAGTTCGAGCAGCACCTCGCCGGCCTGCTCGGAGAGGACCCGGACTCCGGGTACGCCGGCCGCCCACCCGGGAGCCGCGTCGGGCGCCACGATCCGCAGCTGCCGGCTGCCCTCCCGCTCCCGGAGTTCGGCGACCGACCCCACGGCCACCATGCGGCCGTGGTTGATGATGCCGACCGAATCACAGACCCGTTCGACGAGATCGAGCTGGTGACTGGAGAAGATGACCGGAACGCCGTTGCGGCAGCGGGCGAGCAGCGCGTCGGTCAACGCATCGACGCCGACCGGATCGAGCCCGCTGAACGGCTCGTCGAGGATGAGCACCTCGGGGTCGTGCACCAGGGCCGCGGCCAGCTGCACCTTCTGCTGGTTGCCCAGGGAGAGCTTCTCCAGCGAGTCGCGTGGGCCTTGCTTCACCCCGAGCAGCTCGAGCAGATCCTCGGCGTTGCGCGCGGCAACCTTGCCAGCCATCCCGTGCAGCATCCCGAAGTACGTCAGCTGCTCCACCGCACGCATCTTCGGATAGAGCCCACGTTCCTCTGGCATGTAGCCGAAGCGCCGGCGTACGTCGAGGTCGACGTCCCGGCCCTGCCAGCGCACCGCGCCGCGGTCGAGGCGCACCAGCCCGAGCGCGATGCGCATGGTCGTCGTCTTACCAGCACCGTTGGCCCCGCAGAAGCCGAACATCTCGCCGGGACGGACATTGAAACTCAGATCGTCGAGCACCTGTTTCGGCCCGTAGGCCTTGCTCACCG
>JACCSC010000181.1 GCA_013813215.1 Geodermatophilaceae bacterium
GGTCCGGAAGTCGGTGTGCTTCCAGCCGACGCCGTAGTCCTCCTCGTGCATGCAGATCGCGTTCGGGATGGTGAGCGGCTGCCCGTCCTGGTCGTTCACCACGACGTCGAAGTAGTGGATCTCGCCAAGGCAGTCGCAGCCGAGCTGGAGCGGGTTGAGCAGGAAGCCGACGCCGTACTCCCCCATGTCGAAGACGTTCTTGATCCGGTGCGTCGGGGCCGGGTCGCCGTACGGGATGTACATCTCCGACAGCGACGCCCGGTAGATGACCGGACGCAGCCGGCCGCGGTCGGTGTAGCCGATCTGATGCAGCACCAGGCCTTCGCGCGGGGTGTACCCCACGCGCAGCCGCCACTTCTGCCAGCTCACCGCATGCCCGTCGACGGTGAAGCTCGGCCCTTCGGACTGGGTGATCTCGATCGGCTTGACGTCCTCGCGCAGCGCGGTGTGCGCGGGGCGGTTGCCGTCCTCGACCATGAGCTCGGGCACGTAGTTCCCGGCCCGCTCGGGTAGCGGTACGACGCCGTGGTCCCTGACGTCGATGACCTCCATCCGGTCGAGATCGACCAGCACGATCAGGCCTTCGACGGGGCGGGCGTAGCCGTTGTCGTCCTCCTTGGTGCGGACGAACGTCAGCGGGCGGATCAGCCGGCGACCGGGTGGATCCTCCGGATCCGAACCGGCGGCCCAGGGGTCGATCATCGCCAGCGAGAAGTCGGTGACACCGCGCTTGCGCATCGCCTCCTGCCACCGCGGGTCGGCGCGGGTGATCTCCTCGGTACTGAAGAACTCCTCGAGCATCACGCTCGGCTGGACGCCCTCGACCACCTGCCAGGAGGTCACGGTGCTCGACGAGAGCGAGACGACGGCCTCGACGGTCTGCTGGTGGGTCCGGTCGTAGAGGATCACGAAGGCCTCGCGGTCGAGCGTCTCGCCGTCCGGGGTGTAGTCCAGCACGTCCCGCTTCGGCGGCTCGTGCAGCGCCACGGAGACGAACCGCACGCTGGGACCCAGATCGCGCTCGTCGCGGAGCAGGGCGCTGACCCGGCTCACTTCCTCGGCGGTCAACGGCTCTAGTGGATGCGCGGTGCCGATGCCGATCTCGGAGTCATGGACCTGCGTTGCCACTGATTCCTCCTTGCTGCTGCCGCCGAGGTGCACGTGACCCTGGCGGCGAGGTGAATCGGATGAAACAGGCTCGTTCGCGACCGTAGACGTGGGCCCGGTACGGCCACAAGACGGGGGGCTGCCGAAGCAGTCGGTGCTGGCTAGGCTTGCCGCCATGGCCTCGCCCGACGACAGGCAGTTCGGTCTGGACACCCTCGCGGTGCACGCGGGGCAGCGGCCGGATCCGGTGACCGGCAGCCGCGCCGTGCCGATCTACCAGACCGGTGCCTACGTCTTCGAGGACACCGACCACGCGGCGAACCTGTTCGCACTGCAGCGCTTCGGCAACATCTACTCGCGGATCATGAACCCGACGGTGGCCGTGTTCGAGGAGCGGATCGCCGCGCTGGAGAACGGCATCGGCGCCGTCGCCACCGCCTCCGGGCAGTCGGCGCAGCATCTCGCGCTGTTCACCCTGATGGAGGCCGGCGACGAGTTCGTCGCGTCGAGAAGCCTGTACGGCGGCACGTTCCAGCAGTTCGACGTCAGTTTCCGCAAGGTCGGCATCAATGCCCGGTTCGTCGACGGGACGGATCTCGACCAATGGCGCGCGGCCGTGACCGACAAGACGAAGGCGTTCTACGCCGAGCTGATCGGCAACCCGACGATCGACCTCGTCGACGTGGAGGCGCTCGCGGCCCTGGCCCACGAGGTCGGCGTACCGCTGATCATCGACAACACGTTCGCCTCGCCGTACCTGTGCCGGCCGCTGGACTGGGGCGCGGACATCGTCGTGCACTCGGCGACGAAGTTCATCTGCGGGCACGGTACGGCGATCGGCGGCGTCATCGTCGACAGCGGGCGCTTCCCCTGGGACAACGGCAAGTTCCCCGGCATGACCGAGCCGTCCAAGGGCTACCACGACCTGCGGTTCTTCGAGTACTTCGGCGACTTCGGCTGGCTGCTCAAGTGCCGGGCCGAGATGCTGCGCGACTACGGGCCGACGATGGCACCGTTCACCGCCTGGCTGATGCTGATCGGCCTGGAGACCCTGCACGTCCGGATGGAACGGCACGTCCGCAACGCCGTCACTGTGGCGTCCTTCCTCGACGAGCACCCCGCCGTGGAGTACGTCAACTACCCGGGGCTGCCGGGCAACCGCTTCCACGACCTGGCGCTGAAGTACCTGCCGCGTGGTGCCGGCTCGATCTTCACCTTCGGCGTCAAGGGCGGCCGCGAGTCGGGTCGCCGGTTCATCGAGTCGGTTCAGCTGCTCAGCCACCTGGCCAACGTCGGCGACGCCAAGTCGCTGGTCATCCACCCGGCGTCGACCACCCACCAGCAGCTGAACGACGACGAGCTGCGGGCGGCCCGGATCGGCCCGGAGATGGTCCGGGTGTCCATCGGCATCGAGGACGTGGAGGACATCGTGTGGGACCTGTCGCAGGCGCTCGACGCGTCGCAGATCCCGTCGGACCGGCCGTCGTACGACGGGCAGGGTCACTCGGTGCTGGCCAAGGCGTTCGGCGCGCCCTACCAGTCATGAGCGCCGTAGGGGAGAGAAACGACCTGGGTCAGTCGGCGGCGCAGCGGCTGCACATCCTGACGTCGTACCGGACCATCGCGATGGTCGGGTTGAGTTCGAACTACTACAACCCCAGCTCGTTCGCCGCCGTCTACCTGGACGCGAACGGCTACGACATCGTCCCCGTCAACCCGGTGCACGCGGGCAAACGGGAGATCATGGGCCGCCCGGTGTACGCCGACCTGCGCGATGCAGCCGCGCACCACCCACGCCAGATCGACATCGTGGACGTGTTCCGGCCCGCGCCCGAGGCCACGGAGCTGGCCGAGCAGGCCATCGAGATCGGCGCCAAGGTGCTCTGGCTGCAGCTCGGCGTGATCAACACCGACGCCGCAACGTTGGCGCGCGACGCCGGACTGTCCGTCGTGATGGATCGCTGCTGCAAGATCGAGCACGCCCGATTCTTCGGTGGCCTGCGGACCATCGGGCTCAACACCGGCGTGGTCAC
>JACCSC010000183.1 GCA_013813215.1 Geodermatophilaceae bacterium
GGCCCAGCCCGTGGCCTCGTCGTACAACGGCTCGGGTCCGCAGCACATGCCGTACGCCGCGCCTCCGCCGAGCGCGCCGCCCACCCGCCTGCAGCACTGCCTGGTGATCGACGGGCCGAACACCCGCTACCCCCTCGACGAGGGCAGCAACGTGATCGGCCGCAGTCAAAACGCCAAGGTCAAGCTGCCCGACACCGGGGTCTCCCGCCGGCACGTCGACATCACGATCACCGGCGACGTCGCCGTCGCGCACGATCTCGGTTCGACGAACGGCAGCATCGTCAACGGGGAGCGCATCGCCGCCCAGGAGCTGCGCGACGGCGACGTGATCCGGATCGGGCACAGCGTCCTGGTGTATCGCGTGGACCGCGGATGACTGGCCCGCCGCGAGCCGAGGGCACACGGTGACCGCGGAGATCGTCGTCCAGGCCTTTCGCTTCGGCTTCCTCATCCTGCTGTGGCTGTTCATCTACGCGGCGTTCCGCGTCGTCAAGGCCGACCTGTTCGGCGCCGGGCCCGCTCGGGTCAGCCCGGTCCCCCGTCGGGCCAGCGCGCCGGTCAAGGACAAGGGCCGCCGCAAGGGTCCCCGTGGTCCCCGCCAGCTGGTCGTGACCGGTGGCTCGCTGACCGGCACCCGGATCACCCTCGGCACCGCGCCGATCCTGGTCGGCCGCGCTGACGACTCGACTGTCGTACTCACCGACGACTTCGCGAGTTCCCGACACGCGCGGCTGACCAACCGCGACGGGGACTGGTACGTCGAGGACCTGGGCTCCACCAACGGGACCTATCTCGACCGAGCGCGCGTCAGTGGACCCACCCTGATCCCGCCGGGAGCGCCGATCCGGATCGGCAAGACGGTCCTCGAGCTGCGCTCATGACCGCATGACGCTCGCCCTGCGCTACGCCGCGCGCTCCGACCGCGGCCTGATCCGCAGCAACAACGAGGACTCGGTGTACGCCGGGCCGCGGCTGCTGGCCGTCGCCGACGGGATGGGCGGGCACGCGGCCGGTGAGGTGGCGAGCAAGATCGCGATCGCCGCCCTGGAGCCGCTCGACGAGGACACCACGAGCGGTGATCTGCTCGCGGCGCTACGCCGGGCCACCGACGACGGTTCCGCGCACATCCGCGAGCTGGTCAACGACGACCCGAGCCTCGAGGGCATGGGCACCACGCTCACCGCGATCCTCTTCGCCGGGACCCGGCTGGCGATCTGCCACATCGGGGACTCACGCTGCTACCTGATGCGCGACGGCGAACTCGCGCAGATCACCCACGACGACACGTTCGTGCAGACCCTGGTCGACGAGGGGCGGATCACCGAGGAAGAGGCCCACGTCCACCCGCAACGCTCGCTCATCCTGCGTGCGCTGAACGGCAGCGAGATCGACCCCGACCTGTCCATCCGCGAGGCCAAGGCCGGCGACCGCTACCTGATCTGCAGTGACGGGCTGTCCGACGTGGTCTCCCGCGAGACCATGCAGGAGGCGATGCAGGCAGCGGCGCCGCAGGATGCCGCCGACCGGCTCGTCGAGCTGGCCCTGCGCGGCGGCGGCCCGGACAACATCACCTGCATCGTGGCCGACATCATCGACGACCCGCGCGGGGAGACCACAGTCGCGCCGGTCGTCGACGGTGCGGCCGGCGACAACGTCGGCCAGCGGGACGTGTCGAACAAGACCGCCGCCGGTCGGGCGGCCCTGGCCGGTCCGCTGCCGGCGACCGAACCGGCCTCCGAACGCAGCGCGCCACCGGCCCGACGGCGCAACCTCGGCGGGCCGCTGCTCGGGCTGGCCCTGGTGCTGGTCGTGCTGGCCGGCGGCGTCTACGCGTTGTACCGAGTGAGCCAGAACCAGTGGTACGTCGGCGCCGACGGCGAGCGGGTCGCGATCTTTCGCGGCATCGACTTCAGCCTGGCCGGCTTGGACCTGAACGACGTGCAGCGGCGCACCGACCTACAGGTGCAGGACCTGGAGCAGTTCTGGCAGGGCGAGGTCCGCGAGGGGATCCAGGCCGACGACGAGACGGTGGCGCTGCGGATCGTCGACGACCTGCGCGGCAAGCGGCTGCCTACCTGCCCCGACCCCGACGGCTCCACGACAACTCCGAGCACGACGACTGCGAGCACTACCGCGTCGACCAGCGGCGGGACCTCGCCGAGCGACAGCCCCGGCAGTCAGCCCCGCCCCGAACCCACCGCGAATCCAGGCGACACCCAGGCCAATTCCGCCCCGCCGCCCACCATCCCGGCGATGACCTCGATTTCCCGCTCCTCGAACCCCGAGCCCGGCGTCGACTGTCGCGAAGACGGCGACTGATGGCGCGGCGAACCCCGCTGCGGGTGGAGCCAGACCATGGGTGAGCGCACGAACCCCGCGCTGGCCACCGGGCGCAGCATCCCGACCCGGCGCAACACGGAGCTGGCGATGTTGCTCTTCGCCACCGTCGTCGTCATGGCCGCCCAGGCCATCGTGGACGCCACCGTGCGCGGGAGCGTCGGGCTCAATGTGCTCTGGTACGGCGCCGGTTTCGCCGGCGTCTGGCTGGTGGCGCACCTCGTCGTACGCCGGTTCGCGCGTTACGCCGACCCGCTGATCCTGCCGGCGGTGGCACTGCTCAACGGGCTCGGGCTCGTCCTGATCGCCCGGCTGGACGCCGCGGCCGCGCTAGACGCGGAGAGCAGCGGCGAACCGATCCCGGGCGGCGACGCCCCGCTGCAGCTGGCCTGGACCCTGGTCGGCCTCGTGCTGTTCCTTCTCGTGCTGCTGTTCATCCGCGACCACCGGGTGCTGGCCCGCTACGGCTACACCTTCGGTGCCGCCGGCCTGGTCCTGCTGGCCATCCCGGCCGTCCTGCCCACGTCGATCAGCGAGGTCAACGGGGCCAAGCTGTGGATCCGGGTGGCCGGCTTCTCGATCCAGCCGGGTGAGTTCGCCAAGATCGCGCTGCTGATCTTCTTCGCCGCGTACCTGGTCGCCAAGCGCGATGTCCTGTCGCTGGCCAGCCGCCGGGTTCTCGGGCTGGAGCTGCCGCGGGGTCAGGACCTCGGGCCCGTGCTCGTCGCTTGGCTCGCCAGCCTGGGCGTCCTGGTCTTCGAGAAGGACCTGGGCAGCTCGCTGCTGCTGTTCGGCATCTTCGTGGTGATGCTCTACATCGCCACCGAGCGCGTGAGCTGGCTGGCCATCGGCCTGTTGCTGTTCTCCGCGGGTGCATTCCTGGCCTACCAGCTGTTCACCCACGTCCAGATCCGGGTCAAGGTCTGGCTGGACCCCTTCGCCTTCCGCAACGACGAGGGCTTCCAAATCGTGCAGTCGCTGCTCGGGCTGGGGACCGGAGGCATGTTCGGGACGGGCCTGGGCGGGGGCCGGCCGGACAGCCTGAACATCTACGCCAAGACCGACTTCATCATCACCACGATCGGCGAGGAACTCGGCCTGTTCGGGTTGGTCGGGGTCCTGATGCTGTACCTGATCCTGGTCGAGCGCGGCTTCCGGGCCTCGCTGCTGGTCCGCGACGCATTCGGCAAGCTGCTGGCGGCCGGGTTGGCGTTCTCGGTCGCCCTGCAGGTCTTCGTCGTCGTCGGCGGCGTGACCCGACTGATCCCGCTCACCGGGCTCACCACCCCGTTCGTCTCCTACGGCGGCTCGTCGCTCGTGGCGAACTTCGCTCTCGTTGCTCTGTTGGTGCGGATCAGTGACGCCGCCCGCCGTCCGGCCGCGCCGATCGGCGCCCCACCGCCGCTGGCCGAGACGCAGACCGAGGTGCTGTCCCGATGAGTCATGTCGGGGGCCGACGGTGAACAAGCCGGTGCGCCGGGTGGCCATCGCGATGCTCGTGCTGTTCGCGCTGCTCGTGATCAACGTGAACTTCATCCAGGTGGTCAGGGCCACCGAGTACCAGGCCGATCCCGGCAACACCCGGGTGCTGCTGGAGGAGTACGAGCGCCAGCGGGGCTCGATCGTGGTCGACGGTCGCGCGGTCGCCTCGTCACGGTCCACCCCGGGCGACCAACTCGCCTACCTGCGCACGTACGCCAACGGCCCCATGTACGTCCAGGCGACCGGCTACTACTCGCTGATCTACTCCACCGCCGGGATCGAGCGGGCCGAGAACGACGTCCTGTCCGGCAACTCCGACAGCCTGTTCGTCCGCCGGCTCACCGACCTGTTCACCGGCCGGGAGCCCAAGGGCGGCAACGTCGAACTCACCCTGGATGCTCGGGCGCAGGAGGCGGCGTTCACCGCCTTGGCCGACAGCGGCGCGACGGGGGCCGTGGTCGCCCTCGACCCGCAGACCGGCGCGATCCTGGCCATGGTCAGTACGCCGTCGTACGACCCGAACCAGCTGTCCTCCCACGACCCGCAGGCGATCCGCGCCTACGCCCAGACCCTGGACGACGCCGAACTGGACCCGCGGCTGAACCGCGGGACCCAGGACAACTACCCGCCCGGGTCGGTCTTCAAGGTCATCGTCGCCGCGGCGGCGCTGGAGGAGGGCTACGACCCGGACACGCTGATCCCCGCCCCGGACGTGCTGGAGCTGCCGCAGAGTTCGGCCACGATCCGGAACTTCGGCGGGTCCAGCTGCAACGCTGGTGCGGACCAGGCGCTGATCGACGCGTTGACCATCTCCTGCAACACGGCGTTCGCCCAGCTCGGCATCGACCTCGGCGAGTCCACGTTGCGCGACGTCGCCGAGCGCTTCGGCATCGACGACACCGGCTACGAGATGCCGCTGCCGGTGGCCCAGAGCACGATCGGCGACATCGCCGACGGGGCGGCGCTGGCGCAGTCCTCGATCGGCCAGCGGGACGTGCGGCTGACGCCGATCCAGGCGGCGAGTGTCGTGGCGACGATCGGCAACGGCGGCACGGTGCTCCAGCCCTATCTGGTGGCCGAGACCCAGGAGCCGGACCTCACCGTCATCGACGCCTCCGAGCCGCAGGAGGTGCGGGAGGCGATCAGCTCGGACGTCGCGGAGTCCCTGACCGAGATGATGGTCAGTGTCGTCGAGAACGGCAGCGGCGTGAACGCGCAGATCGACGGCGTGGCCGTGGCGGGCAAGACCGGCACCGCGGAGGTCGACGAGGGCATCGCGCCGCACGCCTGGTTCGCCGGCTTCGCCCCGGCGGAGAACCCGCAGATCGCCGTCGCGGTGTTCCTGGCCAACGGCGGGGACAGCGGCAGCGAGACCACCGGTGGACGGGCGGCCGCGCCCATCGCCCGGGCGGTCATGCAGGCCTACCTGCGCCTGGGGGGTGGCTGAGCCGTGGCACCGGGACCGGGCCTGCGCCTGGGCCGGCGGTACGAGCTCCAGTCGCTGATCGCCACCGGCGGCATGGGGCAGGTCTGGCGCGGCGTGGACACCACGCTGGACCGGCCGGTGGCGATCAAGGTGCTGCGCAGCGAGTTCACCGGCGACGCCACCTTCCTGGAGCGCTTCCGGGCGGAGGCGCGGCACACCGCGGCGCTGTCGCACCCGAACATCGCCGGGATCTACGACTACGGCGAGGCCGAGGCCGCCGGCGCCGAACACGTCGCCTACCTGGTAATGGAGCTGGTCGACGGCGAACCCCTGTCCGAGCTGCTCGCCCGGGAAGGCCGGCTGTCCCCGGAGCGGACCCTGGACATCCTGGGCCAGGCCGCGGCCGGGTTGAACGTCGCGCACCATGCCGGGGTCGTGCACCGTGACATCAAGCCGGGCAACCTGCTCGTCCGGCCCGACGGCACCGTGAAGATCACCGACTTCGGGATCGCCCGGGCCGCGCACGCGGTGCCGCTGACCCAGACCGGCATGGTGGTCGGCACCGCGCACTACCTGTCCCCCGAGCAGGCCGAGGGTCGGGTGGTGACGCCGGCCAGTGACGTGTACTCCCTCGGCGTGGTCGGGTTCGAGTGCCTGGCCGGGGAGCGGCCCTTCGACGGGTCGACCTCGGTGGCCATCGCGCTCAAGCAGATCCGCGAGCAGCCGCCGCCGCTGCCTGCCGACATCCCGGCCCCGGTCCGCGAGCTGATCCAGCGGGCGATGGACAAGGACGCCCGGCTGCGCTTCCCGACCGGCGGCGAGTTCGCGAACGCCGTGGCAGCGGTGCGGGCCGGTCGCTCGATCGCTCCGGGTCCGACGTCCGGCCCCACGATGCGGACCCAGATGATCGGCGCCGTGCCGGCCGCCGCGGCCGGCGCAGCGGCGTACGAGCAGAGCCCGGCCCGCCCCCAGACCCAGGCGTTCCAGGCACCGGCCGCCGCCGGGCCGCCGCCCGCACCGGCTCCTCGCCCGTCCGCGCCGGCCCCGGCGCGTCGTAGCAACGCCGGGTGGTATCTCCTGCTGGTCGTGGCGCTGCTGGTGCTGGCCGGGGTGATCGCCCTGGCCGTGGCCCAGAACCTGAACGACTCCGCGCCGCCGACGACGCCGGGTTCCACCTCGACGTCGGCCGAGCAGACCTCCGCCGAGCAGACCTCGGCCGAGCAGACCACGACTTCCGAGTCGACCTCCACCGAGACCACGACGGAGGAGACGACCACCACCACCGAGACCACGACCACCGAGCCGAGCGAGGAGACGATCGTCCTCGACGTCGAGCAGTACCGCGGTCGCGACATCGCCGACGTCACCGCCGACCTCGAGGGGCAGGGCTTCACCGTCGTCGAGGATCCGGTCCCGAACGACCAGTTCCCCGACGGCGTGGTCATCACCCTCACTCCGAACGGCGAGGTCCCGGTCGGCAGCGAGATCACCGTCCGGTTCGTCGAGAACGGTGAGGGGGACGGGGACGGCGATGGCTGACCCCTCCCGGTTGCTCGCTTCTCGCTACGAGCTCGGGGCGGCGATCGGGTACGGCGGGATGGCCGAGGTGCACCTGGCCCACGACGTCCGCCTCGGACGTGACGTGGCGGTCAAGATCCTGCGCCAGGACCTGGCGCGGGACACCCAGTTCCAGGTTCGTTTCCGCCGGGAGGCGCTGGCCTCGGCGTCGCTGAACCACCCGGCCATCGTGGCCGTCTTCGACACCGGCGAGGACCAGGGCCCGGACGGTACGACGCCGTTCATCGTCATGGAGTACGTCGAGGGCCAGACGCTGCGCGAGATCCTCAAGAACGACGGCGCCCTGCCGACGCCGCGAGCGGTGGCGGTCTGCGCGGAGATCTGCGCGGCGCTGGACTTCAGCCACCGCAACGGAATCGTCCACCGGGACGTGAAGCCGGGCAACGTCATGGTCGCGCCCGACGGCTCGATCAAGGTGATGGACTTCGGCATCGCCCGCGCGGTGTCGGACTCCTCGGCCACGATGACCTCGACGGCGGCGGTGATCGGGACCGCGCAGTACCTGTCCCCAGAGCAGGCTCGCGGGGAGAACGTCGACGCCCGCTCGGATGTGTACTCCTGTGGCTGCCTGCTGTACGAGCTGCTGACCGGCTCCCCGCCGTTCACCGGAGACTCCCCGGTCGCGGTGGCCTACCAGCACGTCCGCGAGGACCCGATCCCGCCGAGCCAGCTGAATCCGGCGGTCAGCCCCGCAATGGACGCCGTCGTGATCAAGGCGATGAGCAAGAACCCGGCCAACCGCTACCAGAGCGCCGCGGACATGCGGGCGGACCTGCTTCGGATCAAGGAGGGCTTGCCGGTCGAGGCCACGCCGCTGATGAGCGACGAGGACAAGACCAACGTGATCGGCGGCGTGCCGGCCGCCCCAGGCGTGGCGCGCTACCGGCCGGCGGGGCTGTCCGACATCGCCGCGGCCGAGGCGCGTGAACGCAGGCGGAGCCGGCTGGGCTACCTGCTGCTCGCCCTGGCGCTGATCGGGCTCGTGGTGGCGGCGGTCCTCGTGGTGCCGCGGCTGGCCGCCGAGCCGGAGCCGCAGCGGGTCGCCGTACCCGATCTCACCGGGCTGACCGAGGAGCAGGCCGAGCTGCGACTGCAGACCGACGGGCTCGGCGTCGGCGACGTCACCCAGGACGAATCCTCGCCGGAGGAGGAGAACACCGTCATCGACCAGGACCCGGCCGTCGGGGACGTGCTGTCGCCCGGCGAGGACGTCGACTTCGTCATCGGGGCCGGTCCGGCGACGGTGCTCTTGCCGCAGATCATCGGGCTGACCGAGGACGCCGCCCGCGCACAGCTGGAGGCGGAGGGCCTGCTGATCGCGCCGATGCAAGAACGCAACTCCGTCGAGCCGGCCGGCCGGGTCGTGGACAGCACGCCGCGTCCCGGGGAGACCGTCGCGGAGGGCAGTGAGGTCACGCTGTTCATCAGCACGGGGACGCTGCCATTGCCGTCGGTAGTCGGCGAGACGTGCGAGAGCGGGACGGCCATCCTGGACCAGGCCGGATTCACGAACGTCGTCTGCGTTCCCCTGCAGACCTCCGACGGCGCGCCCGGAACAGTGATCGGCCAGGACCCGGCCGCGGGCGACGTGACGCCGACGAACCGGATCACGCTGACGTACGCCGTCGAACCGCCGCCGCCCCCGACCACCTCAGCGGCCCCGACGACCACGACTACCCCGCCGACCACGACTACCCCGCCGACCACGACCCCGCCGACCACGACTACCCCGCCGACCACCACCGAAC
>JACCSC010000186.1 GCA_013813215.1 Geodermatophilaceae bacterium
CGAGCAGCGGGAAGCGGGTCTCACCGCTGTAGCGGGGGTGCGGCTCGGCTACGGCGCAGGCCGGCGGGGACAGCCACGCCGAGCGGTAGTAGGCCTTGCGGTAGTAGTAGCAGGTGGCCCGGAAGCCGGCCAGGATCGGGAAGACCAGGAACGGCAGCGGGATGAACAATGGCAGTTCCGGCAGCGGGGTGCCGAAGTGCGCCGAGCCCGGGACACAGGAGTCGCTGAGGCAGGGGGAGAACAGTGGCGTGAGGTAGTGGTACTCGTCGGACCAGTAGTAGTCGCGCATGAATACGCGAACCCCGGTGTAGGCGACGAACACGCCGAGCACCGAGACGGTGATCAGCGGCTGAAGCCACCAGCGGTCGGTGCGCAGCGTTCGGGTGCTGATCCGCGCCCGGCCGGGGAAGTCGGTGCCGGCCCGCCGCGGCGACGAACCGTCGACCGAGGTCGGGTTGCTCAGACTCGTCACCGGAACCTCCGTGGTCGCCGTGCTGCGGACCAGTTACCGGGTGGTGTCCGGCAGGTCATGTGCAGTCTCGTCTGGCGTTCCCTCGGAGGCAAAGCCTGGGGGCGTGTCCTTGCCCACGCCGGGCTGCACCGCTGTACTACCGGCAATCGCTGGAAGTTCCGGGAGGATCCCATGCCGATCCGGCTGCCACGAGCCCTGGCAAAGATCAACCGCGTCCTCACCAACCGGGTCATGGGGCTGTGGGCGCCGTACCTGCCGCCGTGGGCGGTCGTTCTGCACACCGGTCGGCGGTCGGGGCGGGCCTACCGGACCGTGTTGTGGGCTTTCGTACGGCGGGAGACGGTGGTAATCGCGCTGACGTACGGCGAGACGGATTGGCTGCGCAACGTGCTGGCTGCCGGTGGTGGTCGGCTGCGCCGGCTGGGCAGGACCCGGAATCTGATCGCGCCGCGCGTGGTCACCGATCCCGCGGAACTCCCGGTGGGAACGCGATGGACCGTGCGGGTCTTCGGCGCCGCGCTGGTCGCCGACTGCGGTCCGGAGGCAGCCCCCGAAACGCGAAGTCCCGCCGTCCGCGAGTGATCGGGGGCGACGGGACCTCGTGCCGTACGGGTGGCCCTACTTGAAGGCGTCCTTGACCTTCTCGCCGGCCTGCTTGATGTTGCTCTTGCTCTGCTCGTTGCGACCTTCCTGGGCCAGCGACGCGTCGTCGGTCGCCTCGCCGGTCTTCTCCTTGCCCTTGCCGAGCGTCTCCTCGGCCTTGTTCTTGATCTTGTCCTCGGCACTCATGGCTGAACCTCCTCGTGATGGGATGTCCCTACCGTAGGCGGCAACGGGTTCGGCCGCCCGTGGGCGCCTACCATCACGGGGTGTTCCCCGGCGTACGACCCGTCGTCGTCGGCGCGCTAACCGCCGCTCTGTGCGCCGGTTGCGCGGACGCGCCGGCAGCAGATCCGTGCGCGGCGGCGTACGTCCGCGTGGTCATGACCGGGGTCGAGCGCTCGACCGACGTCCAGGCACTCGATGAAGGCATGCGACCCGGACGGATGCTGACCGCGGACGGTCAATCGACCGACCCGGTGTTCTCACCGGACGGTCGGCAGCTCGCCTTCATCAGCGGTGCCGGATATGACCGCAGCTCTGAGCACGGCAATGATCGGCAGTCGCTTTATGTCATGGACCTCGGTGACAGCCAGGTCCGACGGCTGAGCAGCGACCACCGGGACGCGCGTCCCGCGTGGTCGTCGGACGGCAGTCAGATCGCGATCATCCGGCGTCCGGAGGGCTTCGACGAGCGGCAGGTTGTCGTTGTCGACGTCGAGTCCGGCGCAGAGCGGGTACTCGGCGCCGGCACCCAATGGCGGCAGGTCGCCTGGGGCTCCGGCGACGAACTGCTTGTCACGGCCTGGCGCGAGGATGGCATCGCTGCGGACCTGCTGTCGTTGAGCGCATCGGACGGCGCGGTCGAGCACGTGGGCGTGGTGCCTGCCAGTTTTCTGGTCTGGAACCCGGACCGAACGGCGGCGGCCTTCGGGCGCAGCCAGCTCGAGGAGAGCGACGTGGCTGTCCTCGACATCGCCTCTGGTGTCGTGACGCCGGTGCCGCGGTCGGCCTCAGCCATGGCCCAGCCTCTGCTGTGGACCGTGGACGACGTACTCCTCTTGACGATCAACAACCGGGGCGACACGTACGGCATCGCCGGCTCCGATGGGGGCACCCAGCCGCCGCAGATGCTGAGCGCGCGCTGGCCAGAAACTCTCGGCACGGGGCCGGTGGCGGCGAACCCCAGGTGTCGAGCGGCGGGCTGATCCGCGCGCCGCCGTACCATGGACGGGCCGCCTGCTGGCGCGCGCTCCCCTCGATTTTCTGGAGTCATCGATCGTGCCTGCCCTGGCCAGCCGCGACGACCTGCGCAACGTCGCCATCGTGGCGCACGTCGACCACGGCAAGACCACACTCGTCGACGCCATGTTGTGGCAGTCCGGCGCCTTCCGGGCCAACGCCGACATCGCCGACCGGGTCATGGACTCGATGGACCTCGAGCGCGAGAAGGGCATCACGATCCTCGCCAAGAACACCGCGGTCCGGCACGGCGGCCTGACGATCAATATCGTCGATACGCCGGGGCACGCCGACTTCGGCGGTGAGGTCGAGCGGGGCCTGTCCATGGTCGACGGTGTCCTGCTGCTGGTCGACGCGAGCGAGGGTCCGCTGCCGCAGACCCGATTCGTCCTGCGCAAGGCCCTGGCCGCCCGGCTGCCGGTCGTGCTGGTCGTGAACAAGGTGGACCGCTCCGACGCCCGGATCGGTGAGGTGCTCGACGAGACCTACGAGCTGTTCCTCGACCTCGGCGCCGACGAGACCCAGATCGACTTCCCGATCGTCTACTGCCAGGCCAGGTCCGGGCAGGCCTCGCTCAACCGGCCGGCCGACGGGTCCAGCCCGGACAGCCCGGACCTGGAGCCGCTGTTCGAGGTTCTCCGCAGCACGGTGCCGGCGCCGTCGTACGACCCGGACTCGCCGCTGCAGGCGCACGTGACGAATCTCGACGCCTCGCCGTACCTCGGCCGGTTGGCGCTGTGCCGGATCCGCAACGGAAGGCTGACCAAGGGCCAGCCGGTGGCGCTGTGCCGCGCCGACGGGACCGTGCAGCGGGTCAAGATCAGCGAGCTGCTCGGAACCGAGGCCCTCGACCGGGTTCCGATCGAATCCGCCGGACCGGGGGACATCGTGGCCATCGCCGGCATCCCGGACATCACCATCGGCGAGACCCTGACCGATCCGGACCGGCCGCGGCCGTTGCCGGTCATCACGATCGACGAGCCGTCGATCAGCATGACGATCGGCATCAACACCTCGCCGCTGGCCGGTCAGAGCGGCAAGAAGCTGACCGCCCGACTGCTGAAGTCGCGGTTGGACGCCGAGCTGGTGGGCAACGTGTCGATCCGGCTCGGTCCGACCGAGCGTCCGGACACCTGGGAGGTGCAGGGCCGGGGCGAGCTGCAGCTGGCGATCCTGGTCGAGATCATGCGCCGGGAAGGGTTCGAGTTGACCGTGGGCAAGCCGCAGGTGGTGACCCGGCTGGTCGACGGGCGGGTACACGAGCCGATGGAACGGCTCACCATCGACGCCCCGACGGACTACCAGGGCGTCATCATCCAGCTGCTCGCGCTGCGCAAGGGCCGGCTGGAGCAGATGGTCGACCACGGCACCGGTTGGCTGCGGATGGAGTACGTCGTCCCGGCGCGGGGACTGATCGGTTTCCGTACCGAGTTCCTGACCGAGACCCGTGGGACCGGCATGTTGCATCACGTGCACGAGCGCTACGAGGCGTGGCACGGCGAGCTGCGGACCAGGCCGTCGGGCAGTCTCGTGGCGGACCGGCGCGGTGAGACCACCGGCTTCGCGCTGGCCAACCTGCAGGAGCGGGGCACCATGTTCGTCGGACCGGGGACCGAGGTCTACGAGGGCATGATCGTCGGAGAGAACTCACGCACCGAGGACATGGACGTCAACCCGAGCAAGGAGAAGAAGCTGACGAACATGCGGCAGTCCTCGGGCGACGTGTTGACTCCGCTGATTCCCCACCGGCTGCTGTCCCTGGAGCAGGCCCTGGAGTTCTGCCGGGCCGACGAGTGCGTGGAGGTCACCCCCGCCGCGGTGCGACTGCGCAAGGTCGTGCTCGATCGGAACGAAAGGGACAAGTCGCGCAGCCGGTCGGCCCGCCCCTGAGTCCTGGCGCCACGCTCGGACACAACATCTCTATCAAGCTTGCGTCACCGCTGCGTCACGATCCCCAACGCGGACGAGCTACCCGCAGCAACTCGTGCTTACGGTCGCGGAGCTCGGCAAACCCTTGCTGGGCAACGCTTTTTCCCCATCCAGGTGGGGGATCGGAGGTACGACGACGTGAGAACAACACGACGTACGACAGCCGTCACAGCATCGGTGGCAACACTGGCGATGGTGCTGGCGGCCTGCGGCAGTGAGGGCGGCGACACCGCGGCCGACGACGAAACACCGAATCGGGAAGGCCGGCTGATCTACGGCGAGGGCACGGCCTTCCCGGAGAACCTGATGCCGTTGATCGCGGCCGGTAACTCGGTGGCCACCGGGAACATCATCGGGCGCATCCTGCCGGCGCCGTTCATCATCCAGCCCGACTTCACGGTCGCCTACGACGAGGCGTTGCTGACGTCCGAGCCGACCAGTGAGCGAGAAGGAGACGGCCAGACCGTCGTCTACGAGCTGAACCCCGATGCCGTCTGGAGCGACGGCACCGACATCACCGCCGACGACTTCGAGTTCACCTGGCAGCTGCAGCGGTCCTCCGACCCGGCGGACGGCGGATGCCCGGCCCTGCTGAGCACCACCGGCTTCGATCAAATCGGCTCGGTGGAGGGCTCCGAGGACGGCAAGACCGTCACGGTCACGTACGACACGCCGTACCCGGACTGGAAGTCGATCTTCACCCTCTTCCCGGCACACCTGCTCGACACCGGTGACCCGGCCGAGAACTGCGCGATGGTCACTGAGGGCTGGCCGACCGCGAACGGCATCCCGGAGGACATCTCCGGCGGGCCGTGGCAGCTGCAGGGCGACCGGGTCGACGCCGGCTCGCAGGTGCTGTCGCTCGTCCCGAACCCCGAGTGGTACGGCGAGGGACCGTTCCTGGAGGCGCTCATCTACCAGACCATCGGTGACGAGTCCAACGTCGTGGTCAGCGCCATGCAGTCCGGCGAGATCGACCTGGTCAACCCGCAGCCGCAGCTGGACCTGGTCGGCCAGATCCAGGATCTCGAACCCAACGTGGAGAGTTCGATCGACTTCGGGCTGTCCTTCGAGCACTTCGACCTCAACACGGCCAACGTGCACCTGGCCAAGCCCGAGGTGCGGGAAGCGTTCGCCTTGGCCCTGGACCGGGAGGCGATCGTCGCCGCGACGGTCGGTGCTTTCGACAGCCGGGCGCAGGTGTTGAACAACCGGTTCTACGTCAACAACCAGCCCGAGTATGAGGACACCGCTCCCGAGGAGTTCAGCACTCAGGACGTCCCGGGCGCGATCGCCATGCTGGAGTCCGTCGGGTACACGATCGGCGCCGACGGCGTTGCGGTGCACCCGCAGGACGGCCGCCTCGCGCTGACCATGTCGACCACGCAGAACAATCCGCTGCGTGAGGACACGATCGACCTGGCCAGTGCCCAGGTGGCGCAGGCCGGCTTCGCGATCGAGAAGTTCCTCGACCCGGACATCTTCGCGGGGGCCGACCGGCCGACCAGCCTGGAGGCGCGCGGATTCGACATCGCCCTGTTCGCCTGGGTGTCCTCGCCGTTCGTCTCCGGCAACGTCTCGCTCTACCAGAGCGACGGCGGGCAGAACTACGCAGGTGTGAGCAACGAGGAGGTCGACGCGCTGCTGGAGTTGCTCTCGACGGAGATCGACCCCGACGAGTCGGCCCGGCTGGCCAACGAGGCCGACGCGATCCTGTGGGAGGAGATGGCCACCATCCCGCTGTACCAAAAGCCCAGCTTCACCGCGTGGAGCAGCGAGTTCGACAACATCGAGCCGAACGCCACGCTGGCCGGCCCGCTGTGGAACGCCAAGGAGATCGCCCTCGCCGGGTAGGTATCCGAGGTGCCAGCCCCCGGGACGTGACCACACGGTCCGGGGGCACCGCCCCCCCGGCGGGGGGTTCCGGGGGGCAGCGCCCCCTGGACCAGGGGGTCCGGGGGGCGAAGCCCCCTGGGAAGTGACCAATGCCCCTTGGGAAGTGACCGAGCCCCTGGGACCTGATTCAGCAACGATCTGGCTGCTACTTGGGTCACTCTATGGTCACGATTGGGCGGGTCGGGTTCCGGATCGCGCCGCGCAACCTTTACGGTCTTGCCGCCAGTGGAACACCGCTGGGCGAGTCCTTCCGCTGGATGCGGGGGACCAAACGCAGCTGTTCCCCGCCGACCGCGGGGAGCGGGACACACAGTTTCCCCCGCCAAGGCGGGGACAAGGAGGCGCGGCAACGTGAAGTCAACGAGACGCGGAACGGCGGTGACTGCCACCTTTGCGGTGGCGGCACTGGTCTTGGCCGCTTGTGGGGGCGGCGACGACCCCACAACCGAGACCCCCAGTGGGGGGGGCGAGGGCGGCCTCGAGCCCAGCGGCAGCGCGACCTACGGCGAGAGCACTGCTTTCCCGGAGAACCTGAACCCGCTGATCGCGGCCGGCAACTCCGTTGCCACCTCGAACATCCTGGTCGGTATCCTGCCGGGGGCATTCATCATCCAGCCTGACTTCTCCCTCAGTCACGACGAGAACCTGCTCGAGTCCGAGCCGGTGTCGGACGACAGCGGCGACCAGCAGGTGGTCACGTACGAGATCTCTGACGACGCCATCTGGAGCGACGAGACCCCGATCACGGCCGCGGACTTCGAGTTCACTTGGCGGATCCAGCGCTCCTCCGACCCGGCCGACGGCGGCTGCGAGGTCCTGCTGGGCACAACCGGCTACGACCAGATCGAGTCCGTCGAGCCCGGTGACGACGACAAGACCGCGGTCGTCACCTTCACCGATCCCTACCCGGACTGGCAGTCGCTGTTCACGCTGTACCCCGCGCACATCCTCGACGAGGGTGACGACGCGGCGAACTGCACCGCCATCACCGAGGGCTGGCCGATCGCCGAGGGACTTCCTGAGGAGTTCTCCGGCGGCCCGTACCAGCTGACCGCTGCGAACATCGACGCCGGCGCGCAGACCGTGGTCCTGACCCCGAACCCGAACTGGTACGGCGAGGGCCCGGGGTTGGAGAACCTGATCTACCAGTCGATCGGCAGTGAGTCGAACACCACGGTCGCCGCCCTGCAGAACAACGAGGTTCAGCTCGCCTCGCCGCAGCCGCAGCTCGACCTGGTCGGCCAGATCGAGGGCCTGGCGCCGAACGTCACCAGTTCCATCGACTTCGGGTTGTCCTTCGAGCACTTCGACATGAACACCGCGAATGTCCACCTGGGCAAGCCGGAGGTCCGCAAGGCCTTCGCCCTGGCGCTGGACCGGACGTCGCTGGTCGAGGCCACCGTGGGTGCCTTCGACAGCCGGGCGCAGGTTCTGAACAACCGGGTGTTCGTCAACAACCAGCCCGAGTACGTCGACACCGCTCCCGAGGAGTACAACGCCCAGGACATCGAGGGCGCGGTAGCGCTGCTCGAGGGTGTCGGGTACACCATCGGTGCCGACGGTGTGGCGACGCACCCGACGGACGGTCCGCTGCAGCTGACCATGTCCACCACGCAGAACAACCCGCTGCGTGAGCAGACGATCGACCTGGCGACCGCTCAGGTGGCCGACGCGGGGTTCGCGATCGAGAAGTTCCTCGACCCGGACATCTTCGCCGGGGCCGAGAAGCCGACCAGCCTCGAGGCCCGCGGCTTCGAGATCGCCCTGTTCGCCTGGGTCAGCTCGCCGTTCTTCTCCAGCACCAAGTCGCTGTACGTGACCGGTGAGGGCCAGAACTACGCGGGTGCCAGCGTCCCGGAGGTCGACGAGCTGCTCAACGCGCTGACCTCCGAGGTCGACCGCGACGCGGCCGTCACCATGGCCAACGAGGCGGACGCCTTGCTCTGGGAGGAGATGGCCACCATCCCGCTGTACCAGAAGCCGACCTTTACGGCCTGGAGCAGCACGCTGGAGGGCATCGAGCCGAACGCCAGCCTGGCCGGCCCGCTGTGGAACGTCGGCCAGATCACCGTCGCCTGAGCTAGCTTGGCGGCGTTGACGCAATAGGCCCCGTTGGGGGTGTCGTGACCGGAGACGGTCGCGACACCCCCACTGCCTTTTCTCCTACCCTCCGGCCGCTGACACCGACCGCTCGGGCGGTCACAGTTCGGCTGCAGACCTCGTGTCCGGCCACCCCTGCGCAGTAAGGTGCTCGCGTGTTCTTCTTCACAGTGCGGCGGCTGCTCTCCTCGATCGTGGTGCTCTTCGCCAGCTCGCTGGCGGTCTTCGCGCTCTGCGTGGCCTCCTTCGACCCGCTCGCGCCGTACCGCACGCGCCAGCCAGCGCCGCCGCCGGAGTTCTTCGCCAACCTGCGTGAGCAGCTCAACCTCAACGAGCCGTTCATCTCCCGCTACTTCAGCTGGCTGGGGGGCGTCCTAACCCTCGACTTCGGCGAGAGCAACGGTGGGACCGCCGTCGGCCCACAGCTACTGGGCCGGCTGGGCGTGACCGCTCGGATGGTGATCGCGGCCATGGTGCTGGCCGTGATCCTGGCCATCATCGTCGGCGTGCTGACCGCGGTCCGGCAGTACAAGCCGGAGGACTACCTGTTCACCTTCCTCACCTACGTGCTCATCGCCCTGCCCACCTTCTGGTTCGCCGCGCTGCTCAAGGAGTTCGTGGCGATCCAGTTCAACGACCTGGTAGGTCAGCAGATCTTCTACACGATCGGCGAGCAGTCCCCGGCCATCGAGTTGATCGGCACCCGATCGGAGATCTTCTGGGACCGGCTCGGGCACCTCATCCTACCGACCATCTCACTGGCCATGCTGAGCTTCGCGGCCTGGAGCCGCTTCCAGCGCGCGGCGATGCTCGACGTGCTGAATTCCGACTACATCCGGCTGGCCCGGGCCAAGGGCCTGCAGCGCCGCCGGGTCCTGGTCCGGCACGGCCTGCGCAACGCCCTCATCCCGCTGACCACGGTCGTCGCGCTCAACGTCGGCCTCATCATGGGCGGTGCTGTGGTGACCGAGACCGTCTTCGTCTGGCACGGGATGGGGGAGTACCTGATCGTCTCTATCGGGCGCAGTGACCTGTTCCCCGTGCTGGGCTGGCTGCTCGTGGCGGCGTTCTTCGTGATCTTGTTCAACCTCATTGCCGACCTGCTCTATGCCGTGCTCGATCCACGCATCCGGCTGAACTAGGCCGCCTGACCGACCGGAAGGATTCGACCCGATGACCACCGTCGAGAAGGCCGCCGACAAAGTAGCGCCCCCGCAGACCGCTGATCCGCTGCATGAGCAGGTCGAGCGCGAGTTCACGGTCAAGGCCCGCAGCCAGCGTGAGCAGGTCTTCCGACGTTTCGTGCGCAACAAGCAGGCGATGGGCGGCCTGATCCTGTTCCTCGCCATCCTGGCGATTTGCTGGATCTACCCGTACTTCTACCGGTTCGGCTTCAACGACCTCGACGCGACGAGCCGCTCGGTCGGGCCGGGCACCAACGGCCACGTCCTGGGCACCGAGGGCCTCGGTCGTGATCTGTTCGCCAACATCATGCGTGGGGTACAGCGCTCCACGCTCATCATCCTCATCGCGGTGGCCCTCTCCCTGACCATCGGCCTGCTCGTCGGGCTCCTCGCCGGGTACTACGGCGGCTGGGTCGACAACGTGCTGATGCGCCTGGTGGACCTGATCCTTACCGTGCCCGGCCTGGTCGTGCTCATCGTGGTGGCCAGCAACTTCCCGAACCTGCGCTCGGCGACCGGCATCGCGCTCATCCTGGGGTTGTTCGGCTGGTTGGATCTGTCCCGCATCCTGCGCAGCCAGATCCTCGGTCTGCGCGAACGAGAGTTCATCGAGGCCGCGCACGCCCTGGGGGCTTCGGACATCCGCATCATGTTCAAGCACCTGGTGCCGAACATGCTGGGCTCGATCATCGTCTGGGGCACCCTGGCCGCGGCCACCATTGTGCTGGCCGAGGCCACGCTGACCTATCTCGGCTTCGGGGTGGCCAACGACACCTCGCTGGGCAAACTCGTCTCCGACGGCGTCAGCGCAGCGTCGACCCGACCCTGGCTGTTCTACTACCCGGGCCTGATGCTCGTGATCATCGCGCTGTGCATCAACCTCATCGGGGACGGCATCCGCGACGCCTTCGACCCGTCCAACAAGCGGGTCCGCGCCTGACCGGTGCGACTGATCCGCTACCGGTCCACGTGACCACCTGACCCGGCGGGCACCCATGCCTAGCGCCACCCCCGAGGGAGCTGCATGACTACCCTGACCAAGCCGTCCGCCGAGAGTGCCAGCAGCGGTTCCGGCGCGCTGCTCGAGGTGACCGACCTCAGTGTGCAGTTCCCCACCGAGGACGGCCTGGTTCACGCGGTGCGCGGGGTCAGCTACTCGTTGCGAGCGGGGGACGTCCTGGGCATAGTCGGCGAGTCGGGCTCCGGAAAATCGGTGACGTCGTTGGCGATCATGGGCCTGCTGCCCGCGTCGGCCAAGGTGACCGGCTCGGTCAAGTTCCGCGGGCGTGAGCTTCTCGGCCTGGGGGACAAGGAGTTCAGCCGGATCCGCGGCAAGGGCATCGCGATGGTCTTCCAGGACCCGATGACCTCGCTGGACCCGGTGTACAGGGTGGGCTACCAGATCTCGGAGACCGTGCGCCGGCACGACAAGAACGCCTCGGCCAAGGCCGCGCGCGCGCGGGCCGCCGACCTGCTGGAACTGGTCGGGATCCCGAACGCCAAGGACCGGGCCGACAACTATCCGCACGAGTTCTCCGGCGGCATGCGCCAGCGGGTGGTCATCGCCATCGCGATGGCCAACCAGCCCGACGTGATCATCGCCGACGAACCGACGACCGCCCTCGACGTGACGGTGCAGGCCCAGATCCTCGAAGTCTTGAACACCGCGATGCAGGAGACCGGCGCGGCGACCGTGCTGATCACCCACGACCTCGGCGTGGTGGCCGGGATGGCCGACCGGGTGCTGGTCATGTACGCCGGGCGCGCAGTGGAGAAGGGGCCGGTCGACGGCGTCTACTACACCCCGCGGATGCCATACACCCTGGGTCTGCTCGGGTCCCTGCCGCGGCTGGACGACGCCGAGAAGACGAAACTGACCCCGATCAAGGGCAGTCCACCGTCGATGGTGAACCCCCCACCGGGCTGCCCGTTCGGTCCTCGCTGCCCGCTGCACATCGACAAGTGCGACGAACGGGAGCCGGACCTGGTCGAGGTCGAGCCGGGCCACGAGGCCGCGTGCATCCGCAACGAGAAGCTGGAAGGCGACGTCGAAGCGGCCGACTTCTTCGAGGCCGACGCGACCGACCTGACGCTGGCCGAAGCGGTGGTCGCCGACGCACTGCCGAGCATGGATGGCGCCAGCGCCGTACAGCCGGCGACGACCCCCGATGAGCGGGCATGACCGCCACCGAGGTCGAGCGCGAAGGCGCAGGCGATGGCCAGCGCGCGGACGGGGTCGAGCCGATCCTGGTCGTCCGTGATTTGATCAAGCACTTCCCGATCAAGGGCGGCGGGCTGATCCGCCGTACGATCGGGCAGGTCAAGGCGGTCGACGGGGTGAGCCTGGACCTGTACCCGGGCGAGATCCTCGGCCTGGTCGGTGAGTCCGGCTGCGGCAAGTCCACGACCGGCCGGGCCATCATGCACCTGCAACCGGCCACCAGCGGATCCGTGGTCTTCCAGGGCCGCGAACTGACCAAGCTGTCCCGCGGCAAGATGCGGCCCTTGCGCCGGGACATCCAGATCGTCTTCCAGGATCCGTACGCCTCGCTCAACCCCCGGCTCCCGGTCTACGACATCGTGGCCGAGCCACTGATCATCCACAAACTGGCCAGGGGCGAGGAGTTGCGCACCCGGGTCCGCGCCCTGCTGGAACTCGTCGGGCTGAACCCGGAGCACGCCAACCGCTTCCCGAACGAGTTCTCCGGGGGTCAGCGGCAGCGGATCGGGATCGCCCGCGCCCTGGCTCTGGAGCCCAAGGTCCTCGTCCTCGACGAGCCGGTCTCGGCGCTCGACGTGTCGATCCAGGCCGGCGTCATCAACCTGCTGGAGGACCTGCGCGAGCGGCTGGGCTTGGCCTACCTGTTCATCGCCCACGACCTGTCCGTCGTCCGGCACATCTCCGACCGGATCGCGGTCATGTACCTCGGCTGGATCATCGAGATCGCCACCACCGACGAGCTGTTCGCCCGCCCGTCGCATCCCTACACGCAGGCGCTGCTCTCGGCGATCCCGATCCCGGATCCACGCCGCGAGCGCGCGCGCCAGCGGATCATCATCACCGGCGACGTCCCGAGCCCGGCCAACCCGCCCAGCGGATGCCGGTTCCGCACCCGCTGCCAGAAGTTCAGGGACGTCCTGTCGGAGAGCCAGCAGCAGAAGTGCATCGACTAGATCCCCCTGCTGGAGGACCGCGGCACCGGCCACCCGGCTGCCTGTCACTACGCCGAGGCGCTGAAGATTCTCTGAGCCTGCCGAGGTTCGACGTACATGAGTGATCGCCGGCTGCTGCTGGTTCACGCGCATCCCGACGACGAGACCATCGGCAACGGGGTCACCATGGCCCGCTACGTCGCCGAGGGCGCGCGGGTCACCCTGGTGACGTGCACGCTGGGCGAGTACGGCGAGGTGCTCGTCCCCGAACTGAAACAGCTCGCCGCCGAGCACGGCGACCAGCTCGGGGGATATCGGATGGGCGAACTCGCGGCCGCCTGCGCCGAGCTCGGCGTGACCGACCAGCGCTGGCTCGGCGGGCCGGGCCGGTGGTCGGACAGCGGGATGATGGGCACCCCCCCGAACGACGGCCTGCGCGCCTTTTGGCGGGCCGACCTCGACGAGACCGCCGCCGAACTCGTGCGCGTCATCCGCGAGGTCCGCCCGCAGGTGCTGGTCACCTACGACGAGAACGGCGGCTACGGCCACCCCGACCACATCCAGGCCCACCGGGTCGCCATGGCCGCCTGCGACCGGGCCGCCGATCCCGGGTACCGCCCCGACCTGGGGCCGTCCTGGTCGGTCGCGAAGGCCTACTGGAACTGCATTCCCCGGTCGGTCCTCGCCGAGGGACTGCGCTTGGTGAAGGAGGCCGGCGGTGACTTCTTCGGCATCGACTCGATCGACGAGCTGCCCTTCGGCGTCGATGACAGCCTGGTCAGCGCGGCTGTCGACGGGCGGGCGTGGCTGGATCGCAAGATGGCGGCGATGCGCGCGCATGCCACCCAGATCAGCGTCGACGGCCCGTTCTTCGCGCTGTCGAACAACATCGGGCAGTACGCCTTCGGCGTCGAGTACTACCGGCTGGTTCGCGGCACGCCCGGCCACCCGGGGGACTGGGAAGATGACCTGTTCGCCGGCCTGACCGAGTGACCCGCGCGTTCACCGTCGCGATCGGGCTGCTGATGTTCCTCGTGGCCGTCGAAGTCGCCGTGCTGGAGTGCTTCCTGCTGCCGAGCTACCTCGGCCCGGTCCCGATCCCGCTGTCGATCCCGGCCGCCGTGGCCGGCAACCTCGCCTTGCCCGCGCTGGCGCTGCGGCTGACCGGCTCCCGGATCGTCGGGGTCCTGCCGGTGCTCGGCTGGCTCACGGTCGCCGTGGTGGCCTCCGTACCGCGACCCGAGGGCGACCTGATCGTCACCGGCAGCCTGCGCGGCCTCGCCTTTCTGCTGCTCGGGGCCGTCGCCGGTGCGTACGCCGTCGCCCGGATAGTGGTCATCGGGCCAGGGTCCGGTAGTGGTAGCGGTGGTGGGTGATGAAGCCGAGTCCGGCGTACAGCCCCAGCGCCGCCGCGTTGTCCCCGGCGACCTGTAGGTAGATGTGCCCGGCGCCCCGTGAACGCCCCCCCAGCGCCAGCCCCCGCATCAACTGCCGGGCCACGCCGCGGCGCCGGGCCCGCTCGGCCACGGTCAACGCGGTGACCCCGAGCCAGCCCTCGTCCACGCAGCCGCGGGCCACTCCGAGCAGTCCCTCCTCGTCAGCGAGGTCGGCGAACGTCGGGTCGGCCACGTTGGTCAGCACCCGGACCGCACCGTCGGGGAGGGGGCGGCCCCGGTACTGGTAGCTGGCCAACCAGGCCGCGCTCGGTTCATGTTCGTGGTGCACCGGCCCCAGAGCCGGCTGCTCGGGGCAGGCGGCGAGCATGTCGTCGATGGTCGCGACGAGCACGTCGGTGGGGTTGAAGGCCCGCCAGCCCGCCGCGGCCAGCGCCGCGTCGACCTCGGCGGCGAGCGGCAGCGGAACCTGCGCCAGCGGTGGCAGCCCGCGCTCGGCGTACCAGCGGGTCACGAAGTCCAGCGCCGCCGGAAGCGGCCGGTCCGGTTCTCCCAGCGGGAGCAGCGAGTTCGCCCGTCCGGTGAACCCGTGGGACGCACGCAGCAGCCAGTCGCCGAGGCGTTCGGACTCCAGGGCCTGCCAACCGAGGGCGGCGACCTCCCCCAGCCGCCGGTCGTCCGGCCAGCGGCGGCGGGCCTGGGGTGGGACCGGCTTGGCCGCCACGATCTCGGCCCTGGCCACAGTCACGAGCTCGCCGTCCCGGCGTCGTACCGTCAGGGTGTCGTCGTCGAGTTCGACCAGCTCGCCGAGTACGTCGGCGTACCTGGGGCGCGGCCCTGAGTCCGGCAACCGGCGCCGGACGACCACCCGGCGGCCGAGGTCGGCTGCGCGCAACGGCACGCCTGCACCCCCTGAGTGTCACCTGCGTCGGTTCGCGGGCGATACTAGGCGGGCAGTTCACGGTGGCCCGTTGGCCGCCCCGGCGTAGGGAAGGACGGGCCGCGTGACGTACGTCATCGCCGAGCCGTGTGTCGACGTGCTCGACAAGGCGTGCATCGAGGAGTGTCCGGTCGACTGCATCTACGAGGGCAACCGGATGCTGTACATCCACCCCGACGAGTGCGTCGACTGCGGCGCGTGCGAGCCCGTCTGTCCCGTCGAGGCGATCTTCTACGAGGACGACACGCCCGAGCAGTGGAAGGACTACTACAAGGCCAACGTCGAGTTCTTCGACGACCTCGGCTCGCCCGGCGGAGCCGCCAAGCTCGGCAAG
>JACCSC010000188.1 GCA_013813215.1 Geodermatophilaceae bacterium
CGCCCAGCCCGCCGGCCAGCGCCAGCGGGGGCAGACTGCCTCTGGCGAGCAGCCGCGCTCCGAGCGTTCGGGCCGCGACGCCCGCGCCGAGCGCAACCGCGACCGGCAGCCGGACAACCGCGACCGCCAGACCGACAACCGGGACCGCCAGCCGGACAGCCGGGCGGCCAGCGCCGACGGCGAGCGTCCGGGACAGAGCTCAGGACAGAGCCAGTCGGGACAGGGCCAGTCGGGTCGGCAGAACGACCGGCAAGGCGAGCGTCCCGGCCAGGACGGCCAGCGCCAGGACAACCAGCGCCAGGACAACCGCTCCGGGCAGAACGACAACCGCCAGAACGACAACCGCCAGAACGACAACCGGCAGGGCGGCGGTGGCGATCGGGACGACGAGTTCGACGGTGGCCGTCGTCGGCGTGGCCGCTACCGCGACCGCAACCGCCGCGGCGGGCGCGAGGGCGTCGCCAACGAGCGGTTCAGCAACGATCCCGACCCGACGATCGCCGACGACGACGTCTTGATCCCGGTCGCCGGCATCCTGGACATCCTGGACAACTACGGCTTCATCCGGACCTCGGGCTACCTGACCGGGCCGAACGACGTCTACGTCTCCCTGTCCCAGGTCCGCCGGTATGCCCTGCGCCGCGGTGACGCGCTGACCGGCGCGGTGCGCCAGCCGCGCGAGGGGGAGAAGAAGGACAAGTACAACGCGCTGGTCCGGTTGGACACGGTCAACGGGATGGACCCCGAGCGGGCCCGGCAGCGGCCGGACTTCATGAAGCTCACCCCGCTCTACCCGCAGGATCGGTTGCGGCTGGAGACCGAGTCGCACATCCTCACCACGCGCGTCATCGACTTGGTGATGCCGATCGGCAAGGGTCAGCGCGCGCTGATCGTGAGTCCGCCGAAGGCCGGCAAGACGATGGTGCTCCAGGCAATCGCGAACGCGATCACCACGAACAACCCGGAATGCCACCTCATGGTCGTCCTCGTCGACGAGCGACCCGAGGAAGTCACCGACATGCAGCGCGCGGTGAAGGGCGAGGTCATCGCCTCGACGTTCGACCGTCCGCCGACGGACCACACGACGATCGCCGAGCTGTCCATCGAGCGGGCCAAGCGCCTGGTCGAACTCGGGCACGACGTCGTCGTCCTGCTGGACAACATCACCCGGCTGGGCCGTGCGTACAACCTCGCGGCCCCCGCGAGCGGACGCATCCTGTCCGGTGGGGTGGACTCCACGGCGCTGTACCCGCCCAAGCGGTTCCTCGGCGCGGCCCGCAACATCGAGCACGGTGGCTCGCTGACGATCCTGGCCACGGCCTTGGTCGAGACCGGTTCGACGATGGACACCGTGATCTTCGAGGAGTTCAAGGGCACCGGCAACGCCGAGCTGAAGCTGGACCGCAAGCTGGCCGACAAGCGAGTCTTCCCGGCGATCGACATCCCCGCCTCGGGAACCCGCAAGGAGGAGATCCTGCTCCCGCCGGACGAGCTGGCGGTCATCATCAAGCTGCGTAGAGTGCTGCACGCGCTGGACTCCCAGCAGGCCCTCGAGCTGTTGCTGAACAAGGTGCGAGAGACTCGCAACAACGTCGAGTTCCTGATGCAGATCCAGAAGACGACGGTCGGCCCCGGGGACTGACCGCAAGCTCACCACCGACTCCGTCGGCGACAGGAACAAGCGATACTCGGTGCTGGTTACGGCACCGACGAGAGGACGAGCCGTGAAACCCGACATCCACCCGCAGTACGCCGAGACCACTGTCACGTGCAGCTGCGGCAACACCTTCACCACCCGCAGCACGGCCAAGGGCGGCTCGCTGCACGCCGACGTGTGCTCGGCCTGTCACCCGTTCTACACCGGCAAGCAGAAGATCCTGGACACCGGTGGCCGGGTGGCTCGCTTCGAGAAGCGCTTCGGCAAGCGCACCGCCGGCGAGAGCGCCGGCGCGCCCAGCGCCGACAAGGCAGGACGCTAGACCTTCGACGGCGCCCGTCCGTCACCTGACCC
>JACCSC010000198.1 GCA_013813215.1 Geodermatophilaceae bacterium
CCTCGGCACCACCCTGCAGACCATCCCGGGAGGCAAGCACTTCACCCCCGAGGACCACCCGGAGGTCATCGCCGCCGCCGTCAACGAGCTGCTGGTACCGCGACCACCCGGAACCGACGGCGAGGACCATGGGCGGTGACGCAGCGACCGGGTTCGTCGGCTACCCGATAGTCGAGGAGGCCGAGGCAACCGGCGTCGTCGCCGGCGTCTACGCCGGCCTTCTGGAGTCGATGCCGTTCGTACCCAGCCTGTTCAAGTCGCTGGCACTCTGCCCCGGCTACCTCGTGCTGGCCCACGAGCAGGTCGTCCCCGTGCTGCCGGACCCCTCCTTCGGCTCTGCGGCGCACCAGCTCGTCGCCTCGGTGCGGAACGTCGCGACGCCGCCGACGGACGCCGAGGTCCGGGAGGCGCTGGCGCAGTTCGCCGGCCGCTGAGCCGGATGCTCCTGCTGGCCGTCGGCCTCCGGCTCGCGCTGGACGGTGAGCTGAACGTGCCGCCCGCGCCCGGGCGTCCTCCCGCGGCCCGACCCGTCGAGCCGGAGAGTGTGGCCCCTTCGCCGGCCGACGCACCGGCTGCACGCCGCTACGGAGAGATCCGCGCCGCCCTCGACACCCCGGTGGTCAACAGCGTCTGGCGCGCGCTGGCCGGGCGCGGGTTACTCGACGCCGCCTGGGCGGTCCTCGGTCCCCAGGCGACCGCCACCCGGCCGGTCGCCGACGGCCTTCAGGACAGGGTCTTCGCCGACGCACGACAGCTGCCCTGGCAGGTCGCCGCCACCCCGGCGGCGCTCGACCGGACGGGACTGAACGATGCCCGCCCGGGCATGGCCGCCGTCCTCGGCGCCTACGTCGTCACCCTTCCGCGGGTGCTCGTGCTCGTGGCCGCCAGTACCGACGCCGGCTGACCTCCACCCCGTCCTCCTCACCCCCGGGAGCTCTCGATGAGCGCATCGCCGTCCGTGATCGTCTTCGACGTCAACGAGACCCTGTCCGACATGAGCCCGATGGCCGAGCGGTTCACCGACGTCGGCGCACCCGCCCAGCTGGCCAAACTCTGGTTCGCCACGCTGCTGCGCGACGGGTTCGCCCTCACCGCCGCCGGCGCGTCGCGCCCCTTCGCCGAGCTCGCCGTCGATGCACTGCGCCCGGTGCTGCACGGCGTCGACATCGACCGGGACCTCGACGCCGCCATCGAGCACGTCATGGCCGGGTTCGGGCAGCTGCCGGTCCACCCCGACGTGCCCGACGGAGTCCGGGCCCTCCGGGCGTTGGGGCGGCGCCTGGTCACCCTGACCAACGGGTCCACCCAGGTGTCCGAGCAGCTGTTCACCCAAGCCGGCATCCGCGACCAGTTCGAGACACTGCTGTCGGTCGAGGACGCGGGGATCTGGAAGCCGGCCCGCGCCTCCTACGAATACGCCGCCCGGACCTGCGGAACCGACCTGGCGGACATGCTGCTCGTCGCCGTGCACCCGTGGGACATCGACGGTGCCGCACGCGCCGGTCTGGCCACCGCCTGGATCGACCGCAGCGGCACGCCGTACCCGGCGTCCTTCACGCGCCCGTCACTGCGCGCCACCAGCCTGATCGACCTCGCCCAACAGCTGGCCTGACTCGTGCCGGCGGGTCAGGTCGTGACCTGCACCTCGACATCCTCACCGTCGAACGACCGGTGACCAGCGGCCGGTAGCGCCTCCAACAGGGGCTCCCGGTAGCACCACGCCACGTCGTCGAACCGCCGCCCGTCGACAATCACGTGCTCGTAGCTCGCCACGCCCTTGCTGCTCAGCCAGACCGAGGTGCTGGGCCGAATGGCGATGGCCCGGATGCTCGGTGGTCTGTCCGCGCGCCGCTACCCGGTCGGGCTCGAACCGGTCGGGCAGCGGGTCGAGCGATCAGCCAGCTCGTCGAGCAAGTCCGCGGTGTCGCGCCGGTTCGTGGCCGCGACCGAGACGGCGCTGGCCGAGCTGCTCGCCGCTCCGTTGAGCGAGCTGAATCTGGTCGCGTTGATGATCGACGGCGTGCACTTCGGCGAGCACCTGTGCGTGGTCGCACTGGGCATCGGCGTCGACGGCACCAAACATCCGCTCGGGCTGGGCGAAGGTTCCACCGAGAACACCACGGTGGTCACCGATCTGCCGACCGGGCTGCGGGATCGCGGCCTGGACACCAGCCACCCGATCTTCGTCGGCATCGACGGCGGTAAGGCGTTGCGGGCCGCGGTGCTGCGAGTCTTCGACCACCCAGTGATCCAGAGATGCCAACTCCATTATGCCGATCACCGGATTATGCCGAGGTTGAGCCGGGATCCCTTGTGCAGCACCGGTTTCGTGCTGGCGAGATCGGCACAATCCGGTGAGTTGTCCGACGCTTGCTACTCCATCGTGGAGAGGAGAGCGTCGTGGTCAAGGTGTTGTCGTCGTTCGTGCGCGGGCCGCTGGAGCCGCACGTCATGGGGATCGCCGAGGATCTGTTTCGGCTGGGCTACTCGCGGTCTTCGGCCAGCCAGCAGGTGTGCTTCATCGCGCATCTGGATCGCTGGATGAGCGCCTCCGGCGTCGGGCTGGGCGAGCTGAGCGGACCGATAATCGAGCGCTATTTGGCTGAGCGCTAGGCGGCGGGGTATGTGGAGTATCGGTCGGTGCAGGCGCTGCGGCCGCTGCTGGACTATCTCGCGCCGCTGGGTGTGCTGCCGGTCCCGCCGGAGGTTCGGCTCGACGCGGTGGAGGAGCTGCTGGTCGCTATCGCGACTACCTGCTCGGCGAGCGTGGTCTGACAGCGGGAACGGTGCCGGTTACGTGGACTGCGTGCGACCGTTCGTCGCGACTCGCCTGCGCGGTGATGACGTGCTCGAGCTGGCCGGGCTGAGCGCGGCTGATGTCCTCGGGTTCGTGTTGGCCGCCTGCCCGGGCCGCGCTGCCGGGTCGGCGTAGCTGATCGTCTGCGCGTTGCGGTCGCTGCTGGGGTGGCTGCACCTGACCGACGCGGTCCCGGTGTCACTCAGGTCAGCGGTTCCGTCGGTGGCGGGCGACCGTGCTGTCCACGGCAGCGAAGTTCGACGTGCGGTTCTCCGTCATTGCCCGGCTGGACACGCGGGTCCGCGCCGCGATCGAGGCCATCTCGGATGAGGCGTGGCAGCCGATCCGTACTGGCTGAGCACTCCGGAGGTCTCCGGCGCCGACGTCGCCGAGACCGCCTACACCTGCTTCGCCGGTAACAAGTGCCATGCCGAACAGTGCGTTGGTCATCCGCCGGGTCCGGCCGACCCCCGGCTCGCAGCTGGCGCTCTTCACCACCTGGGACTACCACGTGTTCGTCACCGACGGCGACGTGCTCCAGATCGAGGCCGACCACCGCCGGCACGCGGTGGTCGAGCAGCGCATCGCCGAACTCAAGAGCGCCGGCCTGGCCCACCTGCCCTCGGGCAAACTTCATGGCCAACGCCGCCTGGCTCGCCCTCGCGATCATGGCCCACAACCTCGGCCGGGCCATCGGCCGGCTCGCCGGTTCCGACCTGACGGACGCGACAGCGGCGACTCTGCGACGGAAGGTCTTCACGATGCCCGGCCGACTGGTGCACAGTGGTCGACGCCGGCGCCTCCGACTGCCCTAGAACTGGCCATGGGCCGTGGCCATCAACACCGCCCTGGACAAGATCATCCAGATCCCGATGCGCTGCTGACCACCACATCCCGCCCCGACGATCAGGACCGCGGAGAAGCCGGCAGACCGGTGGCTTGCGCATGCCCACATCCCAAGAGAACCCCCAGGCGGGCCGACTGAGGATCAACGAGTCAGTCCACCAAGATCAACGGTGGATCCGGGGTTAGCTCTCCCGATTGGCTACCGGCCCTAATGCGAGGTACGGACCATGGACGGCCTACCGGTGCCGTCGACCGACAGATTGAAGAATGCCGCTGCTCCGACTGTGCGCACGTCGCCGTCCGCGAGTCCGTACTCCAGACCATTGACAAAGCGGGTCTGTGAGATGGTGTTGTCACTGCGCACGCCTGTGACGGCTCTCGTGGACGCGGGACGCGGCGCCAACGAAGCCTGAAGACTCCGACGACGCCACCTCGGTACACGGCAACTAGCCATCGGTGATCCGCCATCCTGTATCCGGAGCCTGGCCGTCTGGCGCTGGCCGTCATGGAGGGAGACGCCTTCAGAGCTGGCGCATGACGCGGGCGTACGGCGCGCGTGGCGGGGGTACTGTCCGACGGGTGAGCGCTGCGCAGGTACCGAGCGCGACACACACCTCCGTCGAGCATGCCGACCTGGCAGCGCTGATGCCGATGCTGCGGCGCATCATCGGGGCGCGGGTGTCCGATCCGACCGAAGCCGATGACCTGGTCCAGGAGACCTTGGTCCGCGTGCTCGCCGCTTCTGCGCGCATCGAGCCGGGGATGCTCGAGCCATACGCGATCGTCACGGCACGCAATCTCGTGGCCTCGATGTGGCAGCACAAGGACCGTCAGCGGCGCAACCAACATCGCGTCGTCGATCTGCGGGTGCCGAAGGCCCCCGACGAGGACCTCTTGATCCAGGCTGAGCGCGCGGCGGTCACGCGGGCGCTGTCCCGCTTGTCCGAGCGCGAGCGGCAGACGCTGGTCGACC